>CAMCQG010000012.1 GCA_945876965.1 Rickettsia typhi | reverse complement strand
ATTTCAACCAGTGTGAAGGCTGATTTTTGTGTTATTTTATACCCCCCCTAATATTTTTTGCATTTTTTTAGACATTAATTGCTGGTAAAGTTAATTTATAATAAATATCTGTGGTTGTATAAATACTATTGTCAATTGTTTTGAAAATTAAATTGTAAATATTTTTATAATTTAGAAAACCCCACCTAATTGCTTTGCAATTTATCTTTTCCTTAAAAATGGAGACAAAAGATTATGTAGCCAGAAAAATCAAGTGGCGATGTTTGTGGTTTATTTGTTTGCTGTGTTGATATTTGATAAAAAGTTTTATTTTTGCTTAACAACAGTATTTTTATAAGAATAAAAACAAAGCAATGTGCCAGATGCAATCATTATTGCACAAAACACTTGCCCCATTGTAAAATATTGCAAAATAAGTCCTATTTGTTTATCTGGTTCGCGAGTAAATTCAATGCAAAACCTAATTGATCCGTAGCCAATCAAAAACAAGCTGGATAATGCCCATTTTGCTTTATAAATATTGGTTTTTTTATATAATATAAACAGTATCATAAATAACAATAATCCTTCGCCAAATGCCTCATAAAGCTGGCTAGGATGGCGAGAAACTTGCAATTCGTCTATCGGGAAAATAAATGAACACCAAATATTTGATTGTCTACCATATAATTCTCCATTTATAAAATTTGCAATTCGCACACAAAATAATCCAATTGTCGACGAAATAGCTCCCAAATCTAGCACATTTGCAGGTGAAATTTTGTACTTTTTAGCCAGCAAAAACATACCAACAATAACGCCACTAAGTCCGCCATGAAAAGACATTCCTCCATCCCATAAATATAATGCTTTTATAGGGTTATGCAAGTAATATCCGTCGCCGTAAAACAAAACATAAAATAGTCTACCACCAATAATAATTCCAAATGTTAAATACGAAATTAAATCATCAAATATGCTTACAGATATTTTACCTTGTTTTTTTAGTTCGTTTGCCGCAAAATATGCACCAAAAAATATTCCAATCATATAGCCAAGCGAATACCAGCGTAATTTTAGTGGTCCATAAATATCAAAAATGATAGGATCAATATTGGGGTATGTTAGCATAATTACCAAAGTTCAATTTTTATTTGCTCTAATATTTTTTGATGTGCCAAAAAATCTGCTTGCTCTACCTCAAAATCTCGTGCTTGCAAAACAGATTCTCGTTTTATAATATCAAAAAATAATATCTCTTCTTTATTGCTCGTAACAATAAAATTATCATCATCATCGGCACACATTTTTATAAAAACATCAGCCAAAATATCGCTATCAAGCAACGCACCATGACCTTTTTCCTCCCGTCCTGCCAAGTCAATTTCGAACTTTTTAGATAACGCATTCAAACTGGCTGGGCTACCCGGAAACTTAACCCTTGCAATTTGCAAAGTGTCTATAATTGTAAATTTATCTAAATTTTCAGCACCAACCATAGCAAGTTCGTTGTTCAAAAAACCAATATCAAATTTGGCGTTGTGTGCAACCAAAACCGTGTCTTTATCGCTATTTAAAAATTTTAAAAATCTTTCAACCACATCGGCAAAAAGTGGTTTATCAACCAATTCGGCATCGGTCATTTTACAAATTTCCTTTGATGCTTCTGATAGTGGTTTTTCTGGATTTAATAAGCTATTAAAAGTTTTGCCAGTTTTTTTTCTATCAATAACTTCAACACAACCAATTTCAAAAACTCTGTCACCTGTTGCATAATTTAATCCGGTTGTTTCTGTGTCAAAAAATACATATCTCATTTGTTTATCATTTCAATTTCGGTTTCTGTAAGCCCATAAAGTGAATAAACCATATTGTCAATATCATTATCAATTTTGATTGCTTTTGTTTGCAAAATTTCTATGTCTTTTTTATTTTGTTCAAATCTTTCAAGCCATTCATCTTTTATGTTGCCTTTTATTTTGCATTTTTTAACAAAATCCGCCCACGATAATTCATACCAATTGTGCAACTTGATAAGATCAACGGTTTCAAAATCTCCTGCAATAAGTTTTAAAACTTTTGTGTTTATTGCTTGTATTTTTTGTTTAATTTCTATCATTTTATCAACTTTTCCTTCAAATGGCTTTTGTGCCTCGGCATCAATTTGCGGTATTGGAATTTGTTCCATAGATATTTTTCTGTATTGATAAGCATTTTTACCTATCTCAACGCCGTTATAAAATTTTTTAAAAGCCCAAGTGCAAAATTTTGAATTTAAAATTGCAGTTAAATATTTTAAATCATTTCCAATTATAAAATAGCAGGTTTTTTCTATCATAACGGTGCTTTTGTCTAAAACAAAAGATGCCGAATCTGTTGTTTCTGGATATATAATTTTTTCTTTTAAAAAATCGTCAATGTAGGCACAGCTTCGCAGGTTTGTCCAATGATTGCCTTGGTCGGTTCGTTTTTGACATTGTGTTTGATATTTTTGCAGATGTTTAAAAATTGCAGGGTAATCTTTTTCTATGTTTATTGGCAGAATAGACCCCCCACCAGATTTACTTTGTAAATCTGACTCCCCCTCAAGGGTGGAGTTAAGAGTGTGGCTAGATGCGTAATCCTCCCCTTGAGGGAGGGTCAAATTTCCAAAAGAAATTTGGGGAGGGGTTTTTTCATTCAACAAATAAACAATATATTCAAGACAATTATCTAAATTTTTTATAATTTCGTTGTTCCAAAATCTAATAACTTTAAAACCGCAATCATTTAAAAAAGCTGTTCTTTGGTTGTCGTATTTTTCTTGTTCTGTATGTTGTCCGCCATCTATTTCGATGATTAATTTTTTTTCTAAACAACAAAAATCTGTAATAAAATTACCAATTGGGTGCTGTCTTCTAAATTTAAATCCTAACTGATTTTTGTTAATTTTATTCCATATTTTAAATTCTTGCGATGTCATTTCGCTACGCATTTTTTTGGTGTAAATCAAATTGTTTATATTGTATTGTCTCATTTGTCTTTCAAACCCCCCACCCGTCGTTTCGCCGACCTCCCCCGCAGGTTGGGAGGTTAAGCTGCTTAAATATCCATTATGAGAATTTATAAGCCATAACCCAGCCCATTCGTAGCCATATCTATCAATATCCCTGCCACGCAAAATTGGCTTGATAATTTCTTCACTTGCAGGGTCTTGTTTTATCAGCTCATCGCGGGTTTTTGTGTCAATTATAAACGCCTCGTTAAAACCTGTCAAAATACCACGATTAATTCTAACATTCCAGTTTTTTAGTGGAGTGCCAAGTTTTTCCATTTTTGTTTTTATCTCATTAGAATCGTATCCTAAATTTATGTTAAAGTTTTTTTCACTCAAATATTTTGGATTAAAATCTGTCAGTTCATCTAAATTATTACCAACAGAAATGCGGTAATCGTGAAACGAAAAAGCTTTTTTAACAACCATAATATTTGTGTCAACGGTCACAGTTTCAAAAATCTTTTGCCCGCCTAAATCAATCAATTTTTCAATTTTATATCCGCTTAACAAATATTTTCGCAAATTTTCACCATATTTTGCTCGCATCCATTTATTTGATGTTATAAACCCCAGTTTTCCTCCATTTTTTAGCAAATCTAAACCTTTTTCGTAAAAATAACAATACAAATCTGCCTGCCCACTAAACACCTCATATCTTATTTGTTTTTGCTTATTTTTAAAGCCTAAATAGGGTTTTACATCGCTGAATAATTCTTGCCTAACATATGGCGGGTTGCCAACCACAATATCAAAACCGCCGTCTTTTAAAAATGGCAAAAATTCTTTTGACCAATCAAATGCAAACGATTTTGTCTTTTGTGTTTCGTCAAACGAAATCTGACTTTTGAATGTGCCATAAACAACTCTTCCGCTTTGGTCGTCCCAGCCGCCCGCATAATTTGGGTCGTCTACAAGGCTATTCCCCACTTTTATTTGATTGTCTAAATTTGCCAATTTTTCTTTAAAATCAACGGTTTTAAGCCACAAACTAAGTTTAGCAATTTCAACCGAAATTGGATTTATATCTACCCCAAAAATGTTGTTTTGCAAAATGTGATTATGCATATCATATTCGTCAAATTTTTGCCATTCTTTTACCAAAAAATCGAAAACTGCAATCAAAAATGCCCCACTTCCACAAGCGGGATCAATCACTTTTACTTTTGATAATATCTGCTTATATTTATCTTCATCGCCTCCTGTTTTTTCTCGTTGCTGGGCAAGCCAAGCCCCAAGTGTGCTTGACACAATAAATTTTGTAATTGGCTCTGGCGTATAAACCACCCCATCTTTTTTTACCTGTCCCTCTTGCAAAACAAACATTTCTGGATTTGCCTCTTGCTCTAAATCGGTTATTGATTGTTCAAAAATGTGTCCAAAAATCTCAACCCCCGGTTTTTTTTGCAAAGTTGTTTTGGCAATGGCAATCAAGCACGAATCAATTTGCTGGTCATCAATATTTAGGCTATTTAAAACCTCGTCTGCTTTGAATAATCCGCCGTTAAATGCAGGAATTTTATTGCCCCCTTTGTCTACATCTAAAAATAAATCTTTAAGTTTGTTATATTTATGACCTCTGGCAGATTCAATCTCGTTTGCTAAGGTATTTTCTGGAATTAAACCCCTTTCTTCGCAATAGGATATAAACAAAATTCTTCGCAGCAACTTGTCGGCAAAATATAAATGATGATTGTTTTTTAATTCAGGTTTGTCTGTATTTGTTGCAATTAAATGCTCTTTTAATTGAGTTCTTTTAAGTTTATAATCGGCATAAAAACTGTCTTGCAAAGCTTTTTTATCCGCCTCTCTTTTTTCAATTAAATCGTGAATTTTTGATCTATTTTTTTGCTCGGTAAATAAATTGCCAATTTTAAAAATATAACAAAACTGGGATATTTTTGTGTCATCAGTTGCAAGTTCGCTAAGCAAAAATTTGCAAAATCTACTTTCGTCATTGCTTCTAAAAAGCAAAATTTCTCTAAAATTACTAACAATAACCCACTCGCATTTGCCCCTCATTTTGCTGGCATACATAAACCCTTGTTCAATTGGTGTGTCCCAAAATTCTTTGCGTTTTTGATTTTTATTCAATTTAATAGTATCGTCTTTTAATTCAATTACAACCTTAATATTATCAGCATTTATTCCCAAAGTTCCATCAGGTCTTTTGCCATCGTGTCCACCCGTTTCCCAAAATAAAGTATTGTTTTCGCCGCCTGTTTGATTTGTATATCCGCAAATTGTGCCAAAAAATTCTTTCAAAAAATTTTGTTGATGCAAAATTTCGCTATGCAAATCGGTTGCATTATTCCATCTTGCAAAAATTTCTTTGGCAATCTCTAAATTATCTGGAATTTCGATATGATCTAAATATTTTTCATCAAATAGCATCATATTACAATGCCAAATCAATATCTTTTGTTAAAATTTCAATCAATTTTGGGTCGCTAAGTGCAAACAATGGTGCTCGCAATTCATCCGATTTTATAAGCCCTAAATATTTTGCTGCAAACTTAACAGGAATTGGATTGCTCTGGCAAAACAAAGATACAAAAAGCGGATATATATCGTTATATAATTTGTTTGCATTTTTATAGTCATTTGCAATGCAAAAATCATAAATTTGAACCATTTTTTGCGGAACTATATTTGATGCCACAGAAATAATTCCATCTGCACCATGAACCATGCTTGATAAAAACATGTAATCATCGCCACAAAAAATACCAAAATTTTTGTTATTTAGTTTTTGTTTTAAATTGATAATTCTACGAATGTCCCCTGTTGAATCCTTGATTGCAATTAAATTTGGCAATTCTGATATTCTAAGAATTGTTTCGCCTGATATATCTACGCAAGCACGCCCCGGAATATTATACGCAATCACAGGTAAGCCAACTTGCGATGCTTGTTTATAAATATCAAAAATTCCATCTTGTGTTGGCTTGTTATATGGCGACGGAGCAATTAACGCTCCAAATGCACCGTTTTCTTTTGCAATATTGCATAATTTTACTACTCTGCTTGTTGCCATAGATGACGCACCCACAAACAATTTAACATTAGTTTTTGCTAAAAAATCAGCAACAAAACTTATTGCAACCCCGTATTCTTCTGGTTCTATATTTGACCCTTCACCCGTTGACCCAAACATTATAATTGCAGAAACCTTTGCTTCTACTTGTTTATTTAAAATATTTTGCAAACTTTCAAAATCTATTTTATTGTTTAAAAATGGGGTGCAAATTGCAGTTATAATTCCGTTTACCATATTAATATCATTTATATAAATGTATGTTAAGTCGATTTATGCAAAGCAAATAAAATGCAATAATAAATATTAAAAATTAATAATTTGCGTATCGTATTGATCAAATAAATCATATTTTCTTGGAGATGCCATCCAAATTTGGGCATTATTTTTGGTGAAACTTTGCATTATTTTATCAAAATTATTTTGATCAACAAATGAGCTTATTTCGTCAAATAAAATGATTGGCGTTCGTTGGTTTTTTATAGCAATAAGTCTAGCAAAAACCTCAAAAACAGACAATAAAAATATTTTTTGTCTGCCACTAGAAATTTTATTTATTGTTTCGGTGCCATCTGTAATAGAAAAATCCGCCCTATGTGGACCAATATTATTTCTACCAGATTCTGCATCTTTTGATCTGTTGTTTTTTAAATTTTCAGCAAATTTTTCATCAATAACAACATCGGATATAATTTGAACTGGTGGTAAAATATTGTTTTTAGATTCATCGTTGCATTCGCAGATAAAATCTGTTCTATTTTTGGTAATGTTGTTGCCAATTTCAACAAGTTGTTTTTCAATAATATCAAGCCATGTTGAGTTGTTTCCGCCGAGTTGCAAAACTTTTATTCTTTCTTTTGATAATTTATCATAATCGTTTAAAAGCATTGCATGGTTGTTAAAAAATGCAAAAACCATGCGATCAAAAAATTTACGACGATTACTACTTGATAACAAAAATGTGTATTGTGTATCTGCTGTGAACCAAATGATGTCGCACCAATTTGTTAAATCTGTTTGTTTTGCAATCGGTTTATCGTTGACATAAATTGTTTTGTTGCCAATTTTATTTTCTATACAAATTTTTGTTGTATCGTTAAAATCTGCAATAATTGTGCTTTTTGGCTCGTTATGCAAATTTATATCTTTTGCATTTGCCGAAAGCATTCCTCTGCCCGGAGAAAGCAGAGTTATTGCCTCTAAAATTGAGGTTTTACCTGTTCCATTGTTGCCAATCAAAATTATATTATTATGCTTAATATCGCATATTAATTCTTTATGGATTCTAAAATTTTGTAAAAATAATTTTTGTATTGCAACAATTTTCATATTATAATATTAATTTATTAAATTTCTTTACATACATGTATTTTTATATTGCAAAATATTTTTTTTTAATATGTTGACAATAACATGACCATAAAGACAATAATTTTGTTATAATATATGCGAAATTATGAATAAAAAAATTTTCTTTACATTAGCTGAAATTTCGGTTATTATATTTGTAATGCTATTCATAGTGTTATTTTCTAAGTCTTTGACCAATTAAGCAAAAATTAATATTATATTCTTATAAAATGAAAAATATTTGTCATAATATTGTATCGCATAAATATTTTGATATAATTTCAAACATACTAACATTTATAGCTGTTTTTTCTTTTATAGTAAGCACAGAATTAAAAGCAATGGATTATTATGTAGGATATATTACTTTGGAAGTTGGATTATTTTTTTGTTTTTTAGCAGAATATATACTAAGAATTATAGCTTCTGATAATTCTTTTAAAAAAATATTTAAACCATTAATGATAATTGATTTGATAGTTTTGTGTAGCTTTTTATTGCCAGCAAGATTGTTTCAGTTAAGATTTACAAGGCTTTTAAAGTTATTTACATTATTGAAACATCGCAGATATAGGCACGCTATACATACAATTGTTAGGGTTTGTAAGGCTGAAAAAGAATCTTTTATTGTAATAGGAGTCTTCTTTTTTATATTGATACTTACTTCTTCAAGTTTAATGTGTCTTGCTGAAGGTATGATTCAGGATAAATTTTCTTCTATTTTAAAATCAGTATGGTGGGCAACTATGACATCAACTTCTGTTGGATACGGAGATGTCGTTCCTATTACCGCATTGGGTAAATTTATTGCAAGTTTTACAGCAATTTTTGGAATCTTATTATATAGTATGTTGACAGCTTTATTTGCCAGCGGTTTTTCAAGGGAACTAAAAAAAGTACAAAAATTAAATAAATAAAAACAATGAATGATTTTTTTAATATAAATAAACCGGTAGGGATAAGCTCTAATGATGCATTATCAATTTTTAAAAGAAAAACCGGAATTAAAAAATGTGGTTTTGCAGGAACATTGGACCCTTTTGCAAGTGGTGTTTTGCCTGTTGCTATAAACAAGGCAACAAAACAAATAGAGGTTGTTGTAGCAAGCGATAAAGAATATGAATGTGTTGCAAAATTTGGAATATCAACTGATACAGGGGATATTGAGGGAAAGCCAATTGCAACCAGCACTAAAATTCCAATCATAGAAGAATTAAAGAATGCCATTGAAGATAATTTTTTAGGCACTTTTATGCAATCTCCTTCGGTTTATTCAGCAATAAAAATTGAAGGAAAAAGACTTTGTGATATTGCAAGAGAAGGTGATTTGAGTCTTGAAGAGTTACAAAAAATAGCTGATTCTCGTGCCAAAAATATTGAAATTTTTTCATTTGAAATTATAGAAAAAATTGGCGATGATTGTTTTAGGTTTGTTGTAAATTCAGGTAAGGGTGCATATATTCGGCAATTAATAACAGATCTTGCTCGCAGTGTAGGTAGTGAGGCTCACTTAATTGAGTTAACTCGCAATAGGGTTGGGCAGTTTAATATTAAAGATAGTATCAATCTTGATGATTTAAAATTTATTTAACAAAAAAGACAGCCAAAGAATAATTCTAAATATAACTATTGATAATGGTTTTATTTGTCCTTATTTATCAATTTATAGAGTATGATACATAAGATATATTAAATAGCAATGTGTTTTTTGATTCTTAGTTATAGCTATATTATTTTTTTGGCTCATTTTGATGTAACGCAATAGTCTCCAAAATGCACTCAAAAATAGCATTTTCATTTAATGTACCATCTATTACGTGCGTTCTGTCTTTGCCTATACCGCAATTTGCATTGTGTAAGAAAATTTGACGGATAGATTCCATTTTTTCAGTTTTCATATGATCAAATTTATCAGCCCCTTTGCGGGTTATCATTCTTTCAACTGCAATCTTAGCGGGAATATCTAATAAAAATGTTAAATTTGGCATTAGGTTATCTGCAGCCATATTATGTAGCGATAAAACTTTATCAACAGATTCATCATATTTTTTTATATCTCTTGCATAATACGCTATACTTGAATCAATATATCTACCGCAAATAACGGTTGTATCATTTTTTAATGCTGGTTTTATAATATTTTTTACATGTAAATTTCGCAAAGTATAAACCAGCAATAAATCGCAAATTGGGGTAGATTCTTTATTTTCTTTTATTATTTTATAAATCTGATCCCCCATAGTTCCGTATTTTGCTGGCTCAGAGGTAATAAGGGTTGGCTTATTTGCTTTTTGAAAAAAATCAGCGAGCTTATCAATTTGAGTAGTTTTGCCAGACCCATCAATACCTTCAATTGTTATAAAAAGCATGTCAATTATAATAAATTTTCATCAGCTTTTAGCTTTTCTAAATACAAATCTGCATCGGCTTTTGTCATATCTTTTTCTTTTATTTTTAACAAAGGGAATATATTATCAAAAATCTTTTGCTCTTCAACTGCAGATACCAAATATTGTTTTAATTTTGGATACTGGGTATAAATATCAAGCATTTGCTTGTAATCTCCGCCGTTTCTAAATGTTTCTTCCATCAAAGCTTTTTTAAAATCATCTTCTGTCACGGCAACTTTATATTGCTCCATCCAATAATTTTTTAAATATGCAGATCTTAGGGTTATTTCAGAATCTGTCACTGATTTTTTATCAATTTCTTTTTCTGATAATTTCTCTTTTTCTGATTTTTCTTCGTTTTGCTTAATTAAGGTTTGCTTACGGGCTTCAATTTCTTTTTTTAAAACAGATTCTGGCAAATCAAAATCATAATCTTTGGCAATTAAGTCTATTACGCGAGGTCTTAAAATACTTTTTGTAGCACTATTATACTCCTCTGTTGCCCTAGTTTTAATTTTATCTTTTAACGCAACAATAGTATCGGAATCAAATTTTTTAGCTAATTCATCATCGATTTTTGGAGATATTTTTGTATATATTTTATTAATTTTTACATCAAATTCTGCATTTTTTCCAGCCAATTGTTCGCTATGATATTCATCAGGGAATTTAACTTTTACGATAGCTTCGTTGCCAGCTAAAAAACCAATTAATTGTTCTTCAAATCCTGGAATAAAAGTGCCAGATCCCAGTTCTAATTGTTGATTCTGTGCAGTTCCCCCTTCAAATAGAATGCCATCAACTTTGCCAGAATAATCAATGTCTACAACATTTTTTAAGACAGTTTTATGATTAGCATCTTCTATCAATTGAAGCTCGGCAAAACGATCAGACATAATTGATAATTGTTCGTCAAGTTCTTTATCGTTCATTTTTACGATTGGCTGAACAACTGAGATTTTATTATATTTAATATCAGGAATTTCTGGCCACAATTCAAAATTTAAATAAAATTCAATATCGGAATCGGGTTTTAATCCTCCACTTTCTTCAAATGACGGTGCTGACGCCAAAGAGAATTTATTTTCATCTAAAATATTCTTACGAGCATTTTCTATAAAATACCCAACTGCATCTTTAAAAAAAGATCCTGCATAATTTTGCTTGATTATATCAAGTGGCACTTTTCCAGCACGAAAACCATCCATTTTAATTTTTGGAGCCTGTTTTTCAACTTGTTTTTGAATTTGCTCTGCAACCTCTGTTTTGCTTATAACAATTTTAAACTTTCTTATTAGCTTAGTATTTTTATCCAATTTTATCTTCATAAATATAATTTTTTATATAATAAATAATTCTCTAAATAGCTTTTTTTATAAAAGCAACTGAGAAATTATATTTTTACAAAAAGCATCATTATTGTTTAAAGTGAATGGTTTTCCAGAATTATTGCCATCAGTTATTTTTTTATTAAATGCAATGCAATCGTTTGCATCATCAGATACAATATCTGACATATTCATGATTTTTCCTATTGTTGAAATGCCAAAATTTTTAAAAAGTGTCGCTGTTTTGTTTGTGTTTAGCTGAGATAAACGATCGTTTGTTGAAACTAAAATTATTCCATCTATTGGATAATTTTGCATCAATGATATATGGATATCGCCGGTTCCTGGTGGCGTGTCAACAAGAAGATAATCTAAGTCCTCCCAATTTGTCTGCCTAAACATTTGATATAGAGCCTTAGAAAGCATAGGTCCTCGCCAAATTATTGGAGTATCTGACTGAGTTAACAATCCGATAGAAACCAAAGAAATATCATATTTTTTGATAGGCTCCAGTTTACCATCAACTATTATCATCTCTTGATTTTCTATGCCAAAAATTGTTGGTATAGATGCCCCATATATATCTGCATCTAAAATGCCAACTTTTTTACCACCTTGCATCAACTTAATTGCTAAATTGCTGGTAATTGTTGATTTTCCAACCCCGCCTTTTCCAGAGCAAACTGCAATTATTTTTTTTACCTTAGACACTGGCTTAAAAATTCCTTGCAAATCAATTTTACTGCTAGTGCGTATTGCAAAATTTTCTATTTTTTCGCCAATAAAAACAATTTTGAATGGTGTTTTTTCGTCTATATTTAAAGTTGTGGCGGCTTTAATTTTTTGTTCTAAGATTGTTAAGCTATTTTGATTTACAGGATTGTTGCCAAAATCTATGATAATTTTTATTGTTTTTTGCAAGGATAAATTAACGCCGTTTATAACAGAACATACAATGTTGCTTTTTTTTAAGGTCTGACAAGTATCGGGCATTTTAATATTATAAATAATATCTTGTAAATTATTAATCATATTTTGTTGTCTGATATAGATATCTGTTATTTTTTTGTCTTTTATAGTTTATATAACAATACATACAAATAATTATAATTGGTGCTGTAAGTGTTGAAAATATTGTTATATCGTTTTTGCATATTATTTTTTTTAAAATAACAAAAATGGTGTTAAATGAAATAAAAAAAAATGCAAAAGCTTGAACGCGATACACATTAAGATAGTTTGTGTAGTTAATAATGATTAAGAAAAATTTTAATATATGGGATGCTAATATTGCAGATAAAAATGTTATACCGATAATATTGTTATTATAAGCGTCAAGCATTGCAGATGATAATCCGAATATAATTAAAGGTATTGGTAATTTTTTGTAAATAGTTAGATCAAAAAGAATAATCAAAGACAATGAATATATTATGATGCTTAAATAGTAGTAGTTATTCAGCACAACAGATAAAAAAAATATTGGTATAATAAGCAAAGATTTTACTATTGAATGCTGTAAAATTATGAACACTTTATAATAGAATTAAAAGAATAGCCCCAGTTTTGGGGCTATATTATATATATTAGAATAGCTTAGAAATTTCATCAGCAGATTTGAAACCCATATGTAGTTTACCTTTAATAATCATAGCAGGTGTTCCGTCAACTCTTATTTCTCCTGCCTGAACATAATTGCTACGAATTTCTGATTCAAAAGAAGATTTACTTGATGTAACAATATTTTCTTCTATTCCAACAGATTTTGCAATGCTATTAATTGTTTGCTCATTTGCATCTTTTGCCATAATTAACTTAAAATGGAAATTTTCAAATTTAGCAGGATGCTTAGAGAAAACATACATAGATGCTTTTGCTGCAATTACAGATTTTTCGCCAAACAAAGGAAGATCTTTCAATATAATTTTTAATTGCGAATCCTTGTTAGCTAGAATCTTAAGTTCATTAGCTTCTTTTTTGCAATAACCACAAGAGTAATCATAAAAAACAACAGCAATATGGGAACCATTTTTATTTCCAACAAAAGGAGCAGATGTATCTTTTATTGCTTCTTGATAAACCTCGTCAACTTTACCAACAGATTCTTGTTGTGCCTCTTGGTTTTTGCGTTCGCTGAATTTTTGAACAGACTCAATAATAGCTTCTGGATTATTTAATAAATATCTATGTATAATTTTTGGTGCAGCAAAGTAGGCCATAGCTGGAGCTATAATTACAAAACACACTAAAACAAATAAGAATTTTTTTATATAACAAACAGCAAAAGCAGTGTATTGACATTTTTCTGTTTCACATTTTTTAGTAGAACATGAGCTTGAATTATCATAGCACCACATTCCTTTTATTTTTTCAAACATCTTCATATCTTAATAAAAATTAACTTTAATTAAACTTAATTGAAATATATGGTTGATAATTTTAATTCGCAAGAAATTATTTATTTTCTTATAAACCTTATTTCCCCTGATGTAAAATCAATAATTTGAGACGGAATACCGCAACAAATTTCATCACGCCTGACAATAAAATCAACTTGCAACAAGATATCTTCATCGATATCGGATGCAATACAAATTGCTTTTTCGCCAGATATATTGACAGATGTTGCAACGATTGGTTTAGATATTTGTTTTAATATATATAACAACTCTTCGTTTTGCGGAATTCTGACACCAATTGTGCTACCATCTGTTTTTCCAAAAATTGCCTTAGAAAAATAAGAAGTATCTTTTGTTTTTAACACGGCAGTTTTTCCTGTTTTTAAAATATTTTTAGCTTCCTCGCAAACATCAGCAAAGTCCATAATTTGCTCAATACTATAAGCTAAAATACTCATCGGTTTATCAAAGTTTCTCTTTTTTATTTTATATATTTTATTAACAGCGGATGTATTGTTGGCTAAGCAACATAGCCCATAAACTGTTTCTGTTGGCAAAATAACAACACCGCCATTTAAAATAATATCAACTGATTTGTCCATTTTTGCTACATTTTATCCATAAATCTAAAAACTCTCCAAAATGAGGTCTTAACATTCTCTCTGTCTCTAAATAGTCAATCAATTCTTGCAAAGATTTTTTATATAACTGTGTATTTGTAAGACCTGTATGTAACGCGTATTTTAAATATAAAATATATGTAACAAGTGCATCAACCTCGCAATAATCCCGAATTTCTTGAACTTTTCCATCGTCATACATCTGCATAACATCGCCACCATCATTGCCATATTTACAAGGAATATCAAGTAAAGCACAGACTTCCTTCATTTTAATTTTTGCAGACGAACCAAAATCAGAAAATGCCTCCAAAAGATCGCAATTCCAATCCAAACTATAACGATTTGTATAACTATTCCATTTATCACCAGATTTATAAAACCAGTCCATCGGCAGATTATATTTTAAAGCCCGATATTTTAAAACAGGAACATCAAAAGTTCTACCATTAAAGCTAATTAGCCTTGGTTTTTCCTTGTTTAAATGGCTACATAATTTTTCAACCAATTCTTTTTCTTCGCTATCAATTTTACCTCCCGTGCGAATTTCTTTTAAATGATAATATTCTTTACCGCCAACCATTTCTATGTCAGCAGAAACAAAGCTTAAACAAACTATTTTATGAAATAACTGTCTATGAAAACTGTTTTTACCATCGGTCATTTCTAAATGATAATCTGTCAAACCCTGCCTTAAATCATCGCATTCACCAAGTAAATTCACCGCAGCTTCAACATCTGGAATAGTCTCTATATCAAATACAAATAAACTCGAAAGTGCCATAAATTTTATATATTAATTTTATATATCGGTTTTTTAAAATTTATTATAGTCAATATTTTTTGATTAAAAATGATTTATATAAAATTGGTTGCTTTTTAATTTTAATACAAAGAACGATAAAAAAGTATTTAATATTTTAAAAAAATGAAAAAATTATTATCAGGTTTTATAATATTTGCTTTTATGTGCACGGCAAATGTTTACGCTGTCAATACAGAGTTACAAAATAAAAAATTAGATTATGTTAAAGGGTTAGGGGATTTTATCTTTGACACAATGACAACCAAAGGTATCACAAAGGAGCAAAAAATCACTAAAATCCGTGGAATGATAGAAAAAGAAATGGATTTTGAATGGAATGCAAAAATAGCATTAGGGTCTCAGGGTAGGGCTATGAGTGTAGAAGATTTTAAAAAATTTGTTGAGCTATATAAAGAATTATTATGTCAAAACTGGGCAACTAAATTTTCAATTGCAGAAAATGCAAATAAACAAGATTTAGTTTTTAACGAAAGAATTATAAAAACAAATGCAACAGATGATGTAATAAGTTTTTATATTGAAGCAAAAAATGGTAATAAAATTGATATAAAAATTATCGTTAAAACATTGGATGAAAAAAATAATAAATTTAAAGTTATAGATTTAATAGGCGAGGGGGTCAGCATTGCTTTGTCTTATCGTAGTCAATTTAATTCTTATATTGATGAACACGGCTTAGAGGCAATTATACCTCACTTAGAATCTATTATAAATAATAAAAAATAATGCGAATATTATTGTTTTTTATATTTTTTAATTTTGCAAACGCAGACACATTTTATGATGTAAATGAAAATGATTTTGAGAGCGATATAAAGCTTAGTATAGAGGCAATTAGTTCTGCTAAAAAAAAATCTTTTGCCGAATATAATGATATTCAAATACCTGTATTAAAAGATGCAACAATGCTGGTTGGCTTAAGTTATTTTGATGTTGATTTAGAGCAAATATATAATATATTTATAAAATATCCTGAATTAAAAAATATAGCCCATAAATTCGCTACCCCAGTTTTAGAAAAAATATCTCAGTCGCAGGTAGATAAGGAGATTGCAAATAAGCTGATAAATGAATATTTTATTGATAGTAATTTATCGTTAGAACAAAAAATATTATTGATAAGAAGTTATATTAAATTGGATTATATGCGATCAAAATGCATTAGGTTGATTAATAAAATTTGGTCTGAAACATATTTTAATAATGTTGTTATTTGGGATAGTTTTTTACAGCAATATTCAAATATATTAACAGAAGATTCAAGTTTTGAGCAAGCAAAAATATTGTTGTTAAATAAACAATATAATTTTCTTGAAAAAATAAAGCCTTATATTAAAAACAGGCAAATGTTAAGCACAATAAATGCTGCCGAAAAAATTGGTAAAAATAATATAACAAATTTAGAATTTTTAGATAAAATAGACAGTGTTGATGATATTATTGTTATTAGTTTAATTGATAATTTTAAAGAAAAACATAGTGGTGATTTATATTATAAAGTTGGAATGAAAGCACAATGTGGCTCGTCTGGTTTGATAAAAAATGCTTTGTGGGCAAAATATAAATATGCAATACATGAAATTATAAAAAAAGGTACCCCCGAAAAATACAATCAAGCATATGAGCTTGCCAATCATTGTAATAATTTTGAAAATGATAATTATATAATGCAGCAATTTTTATCTGGTTGGATAAAATTAGAACATTTGAATGAGCCAAATAGTGCCTTACCGTTTTTTTTAAATTTAACTGCGGACGCAAAAGATCCAGCAACTTCTACCCGAGGATATTATTGGCTTGGAAGAGTGTATGCTAAGTTTGGTAATAGCAATAAAGCTGAAAAATACTATGATTTAGCAATAAAACATCCATTTTAT
The DNA here is from genome assembly GCA_945876965.1 of Rickettsia typhi. Lineage (GTDB taxonomy): Bacteria > Pseudomonadota > Alphaproteobacteria > Rickettsiales > Deianiraeaceae > CAMCQG01. The sequence goes on along the minus strand of CAMCQG010000012.1, from coordinate 18,799 downwards.
TTTTATGGACAAATGGCAATTTTTGAAACAGATTATGATATTGATAATTTAATTTTTACATCTTTAAATAAATTAAAAAGATACGCTTTTAATTATACCGATAAATCTGATAATGTTGTTAACCTATTAACATATATTGCAAAAATTAATTATGTATTAGGTAGGCATGATGCGGCAATGTTTTATACGAGATATTTATTGTCTTTGCCTGAGGAGCCAGAATTAAAGGCTGCTGGATTATATCGTATAACGCATAAAACATCACAATCATTCGCTATTAATATGGGTAGATATGGTAGGGTAAATGGGGTTCCTTTGATTGATATTTCATATCCAAAACATGACGATGCTCAGTATTCATCAATAATAAAAGCTGTTATTTTAAAGGAGAGCATGTTTAATGGTAGTACAACTAGCAAAAAAAATGCAAAAGGAATGATGCAAGTTAGAGATTTTGTTTTTAAAGATATTGCAAAAGAGTTAAATATGAAAAATAAAAAAATTAGTAATCATGATGCAAATATAATTGCAGGATCACATTTGTTGCAAAAATTACTCAATCGCTACAAAAATAATACATTAGCCTTGGCTGCATACAATGCTGGGCCCACTGCTGTTGAAAGATGGATTTCTGATTATGGTAGACCAACAGATGATAAATATTCAAATATTAATTGGATTGAATCTATACCCTATAATGAAACCGTTAACTATATTATGCGTGTTACCGAATCGCTAATTGTGTATGATTCTGTTAAGCTTTAATAAGTATAATTATTGACATTAAAGATATGAATATCACAGTTTGATTGTGTTATTTTAATTTTATTTTTTTATATATGAAAAAATCTATAATAATCGCAATATCTCTTTTTATTTCAACAATAATAAGTAATGTTGCGTTAGCTAAAAATATTATTCCAACACTTTATTATACACCAGGAGCCTGTTCTTTTGCATCAAGAATAGTTATTAACGAGCTTGGTTTAAAATATAATTTTGAATCGGTCGATTTAAATACTCATATTGTTAATTCTACAAAAGAAAATTTTTATGATATAAATAAAAAAGGTGGAGTTCCAGCTTTAACAATACCTAATAATGAATCTTTAACAGAAAATGGTGTTATTATGCAATATTTAGCCGATAAAGATTCTAAGCATAGAATGTTACCAGCTATTGGTAAAATTGAAAGATATCGTGTATTAGAAATGATGAATGTTGTTTCTATGGACTTGCATAAAGTGGTAGGTTTATTATTTCATACTAATTTGGTTGATTCAGATAAAGCTCAGATAATGACAGATGTTAAAAAAACATTATCTTTTCTTGATAAAAGCCTTGAAAATAAAACATATTTAGTTGGTAATAATTTTTCTATTGCAGATAGCTACTTATTTACTGCTTTAACTTGGATGTCATATATAAAAGTTGATTTATCTGAATTTAAAAACTTAGATAAATTTTATAATACTCACAAAACAAGACCTTCTATTGAACTTGCTTTTGCTCAAGAAAAAGATAATAAATAGTATTTTAATTGCCACATCTATATAAATATGTGTAGATGTTGTAACAATTTGGTTTTATTATTTTTATCGATGCAAAAAATATGCTAAATTGATTCTTAAAATCATTTATGAAAGCAAAAAAGAAAACAAAAAACATGTTGACAACATTTTGGCAAAATCAAAAGATGCAGATGTTATTTATTTGGCTTGTGGTTTAATCGCGAGGGTGAGGCGATTGTTTGGAATTAGTGTGATATTTTTTACTTGTAAATAATTTTGTTTGTATTGTTGCTGGTTTGATAAGTTAATTTATTATGATGCAAAATAAAGAGTTGTTTAGCTTGGAAATAAAACAGAGCAATAATATTGTTGTTAAAACAAAAAAACCAACCTGTGCAAGCCTTTTTGCTGGTGCAGGGGGTATGGATTTGGGTTTTAAAAAAGCTGGTTTTGATATCGTGTTTGCCAACGATTTTAACGAAGATGCTTGCAAAACTTATTCAAACAACATTGATAAACATATTTTTTGCGGAGATGTTTCAAAAATTGCAAACGATGACATACCAAAAAATGTTGATATTTTAATTGGAGGATTTCCTTGTCAGGGCTTTTCAATAGCAAATAAAAATAGAAATATGCAAGATGAAAGAAATGTTTTGTATAAAGAAATGATTAGATTTATTGAGGTTGCAAATCCTAAAATTTTTGTTGCAGAAAATGTTAAGGGGTTGCTTTCTATGGAAGGTGGCGAAATTATTAAAATAATTATTGAAGATTTTAAAAAAATTGGCTATGATGTAGATTTTCAACTTATGAATACTGCATATTTTGGAGTGCCACAATTTAGAGAAAGAGTTATTATTATTGGTAATAAAATTGGTGTTAAAAATAAGTTTCCACAAAAAACACACGGAATTGATGGCGGAAAATCTTTTGTAAAAATGAAAGATGTATGCGAGTATTTACAAAATACAGAAATAAGCTATAATCCAATACAAATTGAGAATAAAATTGTTCATAATCATATAGCTTCAACAAATGTTCACGATAAATTTTGGGCAAGAAAAAGCAATGTTAAACAAGAAGAAATTTGCGATTATTTAAAAGAATGGCGTAAAAAATCTGGTATTTCAACGCACAAAATAGATGAAATATTTGGATACAGACACACGGCAGGTCATTGGTTTAGAAAAGACAACAATTCAGGCAGCATTCCAAAGCCAAATGATTGGATAAGATTGAAAGAAATATTAAAATTTGATGATAAATATGACAAAGCAATTACAGAATTAGAAGAAAGACAAATTGTATTTGAACAATCTTTAAGGATTACAAATTGGGATACTCCAAGTGACACAATTACGGCAACAAGCCCCGAAATTCATATTAATAAACAACGAAGACTTTCTGTGAGAGAATGTGCTATAATACAGACTTTTCCTGATGATTTTGTGTTTTATGGTAGTTTAAATAGTATGTATAGACAAATTGGAAATGCCGTGCCTGTTGAATTTGCAAAATTAATTGCTGAATGTGTAAAAGAAATGCTATATGATAAATAATGATGAATTGATAAAAATTGAAGAATTAGAAAATAAATATTTGAAAAAATATTATCATTTTTTAAAATCCGTACAAGATGAAATTTTGTTTGGTTTAAAAACAAAAGAAGACATAAAAAATGATTGGTTTGAAAAATGGAATCAAGGAGGTAAAAAAATATCAGATTTTAATACAGGGGCAGAAAGGGTTATTTATGCCTTGATTCATTCCAAGGGTTTTGGTGTTCCAAATTCCTGTCCTGTTGGTAGTGATTTGATGTTTGAAATGGAAGATGGTTTTTTGCATGTTGATTTAAAAACTGTTCAAACAAGCAATATAGGAGATTTTGCAAATAGTATTTTTATTGGTAATAATCAAATTAGTTACAACACAACATATACTGTAAATAAACAAGAAAGAGTTTTTGATGGAGCAAATTTGCCGACCGTTTACACAAAAGCAAATGGTGAAAAAAAATATTGCTTAACTTATTTTTTAGGAATATTGCACGATTCTGAAACATTTGATACAATTTGTATGTATATCGCTTGTTTGCCAAACGGATTACTGCAACCGGTATATAAAGGTGATGTTTTTAAAGCAGGAAAAAATCCTGATAAAAATAGATTTAGTTTATCAAAATGTAAAGATTTTAAATTAATTGATGAAAAAAGAGTGCATTTGATATATTTAAAGAAAGATATTAACGATGAATATAGAAAAAAATTAAAATTTTTTGTTGAACTTGAAAAGAATAAATAATAAAAATTATGACACACAGTTTGAGTATTGTAGAACGCAAGGCGAAGGCAAAAACGATAAATGGATATTTAGGTAAAGATTTTACAGTCATTGCATCGATGGGGCAGAGAAAATATTTGCCAGATGAAGATTTTAAAATGGTTTATGAGGTTAAAAAAGAATCCAAAAAACATGTGGATAATATTTTGGCAAAAGCAAAAACAGCTGATGTAATATATTTGGCTTGTGGTCCAGATCGCGAGGGTGAGGCGATTGTTTGGAATTAGCTTAATATTTTTTTCTTGTAAATAATTTATTTTACATTCTTAATTAAAAAGCTTGATAAATAATTTTTTATTTTATGACATTAGATTTGGCTTTTAAAATTGTACTTTTTATGGTACCAATTTCTGTTTGCTGTGCCTTTATTGTTGGTTTAACAGTTTATAGACACAGATAATGAAAAGCAAATATTCATCGTTATGTTTTGCTGTTTGCAATCAGCTTGGTTTTTTATTGCTTGCAATTCAAATTTTTGCTTCAAATCACGATTTATTTACAATGCTTAGCAAAAATTTAATACTATTTTGGACAACATCTGTTGTTTTGGCTATTATTATTCTTATTTTTTCTGGAATTATCTTAGAGCTTAAAGAAATTAATAAAGCTTAGCTATTTTTTATCAAATTTATTTAATAATTTCTTAATTAGCATCATTGTTATTGTTTGTATCTGATACATACTGTGTAGATCTTTTGATAATAATGTAATAAGCATATTTCCAAGCCAGTCAAGGTTATATTTTTTAGTTATGGTGTTTGTATTCCAAGGTATAGAATGAATTGCTTTGCCAATATCCCATTGTATTTTACCTTCTATTATGTATTCATTTTTTTGTTTATCTGTATTGAAATATTTAAAAAACGCACTATTATGAATCATATTAGATGAATCATTAAACAGCTCAAGAGTTGCTTTATACATAAGATCTATATTTTTATCTTTTAATATATCTTTACTCCAAAACAAAGAACAAAATTCTATCTGTTTGTTTGTATTTATAAAATTTTTATTATCTAGATTGTCACTAAAATATATTTTTTTTGTTTCTTCGTCAATATTCATCTCGTCGCAATTAAAAGTATATTTTTGTGATTCTAATATTTTTTTTAATCTAGAATCTAAACATCCATCTTTTACATATAATAACGAAGTCAACATTAAATTTAATTCTATTTGTTTTCTTATAGATAACAACATCGCACTTCTAATAATCCAAGCGTTAATATTCGAATTTTGAACAAGTGTTGTAATATTTGACATTGATAAAGTTATTGCATTTAATAAAAAAGTATCTTTAAAATTACAATCTGATTTATCACTGGAAGAAATAAAAATATCATGTAATTCTGTAATATTTTTAGATAAATCAATCAAGCCATCCCAACAATTTTGATGAAATTGGTTAACATCTTTATCTAATTTAGGAAAATTTGCTAATATTTTCAATATTATGTTTTGAGTGTTTGTCATATTTGTTAGAAATAGATTTAAAATCTATTATGTTTTCTAAAATAATTTTGTCAAGCAAATTGATAATTGATTTTTATTTTTTGTATGCTCACAGTCAATTAAATTTACTTAAATAAAAATGACACACAGTTTAGTAATAGTAGAATCGCCGGCGAAAGCAAAAACGATAAATGGGTATTTAGGTAAGGATTTTACAGTCATTGCTTCGATGGGGCATGTGCGGGATTTACCTTCTAAAAATGGGTCAGTTTTGCCAGATGAAGATTTTAAAATGGTTTATGAAGTTAAAAAAGAAAGCAAAAAACATGTGGATAATATTTTGGCAAAAGCAAAAACAGCCGATGTGATTTATTTAGCTTCGGATCCAGATCGTGAGGGTGAGGCGATTGCGTGGAATGTGCATGAAATTTTGAAATCTAAAAAAATAAAGGCAGAAGTTAAAAGGGCAACATTTAATGAAATTACAAAAAAAGCAGTAAATGATGCGATAAAAAATGCTCGTGAAGTTGATCAAAACTTGGTGGACGCACAACAGGCTAGATTGGCTTTGGATTATTTGGTAGGCTTTGAAATATCGCCAATTTTGTGGCGTAAATTACCCGGAAGCAAATCGGCAGGGCGAGTTCAGTCGGTTGCATTGAGACTTATTGCCGAGCGCGAAACAGAGATTCGCAAGTTTATTCCGCAAGAATATTGGTCGGTAAATGTTGATGGTAAATTTGAAAAAAATGCTTTAGATATTGCGATTTTTGAATTTAACAAAAAAAGGCTAGATAATACTTATCCAAACAACAAAGAATTGGCAGATAAAATTATAGAAAGCTTGCAATCACAGGATTATATGGAGGTTGTGGATTTGGAGCAAAAAGATGTTAAGCAAAATCCGACACCACCATTTACAACATCGTTGCTTCAACAAGAAGGCTCAAAAAAACTTGGGTTTACAAGTAAAAAAACCATGCAAGTTGCACAAAAACTTTATGAGGGTATAGATTTGGGCGGCACAACCAAAGGGCTTATAACTTATATGAGAACGGACGGAATGTCGCTTGGAGACGATGCCACAAAATCGATTCGTGAGTATATTGAAAGCAAATGTGGCAAAGAATATTTGCCAGAAAAAGCCATAGTTTATAAGACTAAACAAAAAAATGCACAAGAGGCCCATGATGCGATTCGTCCGACTGATATTACGATTACGCCAGAAGATGCTAAAAAACATTTAACTACCGATGAATACAAGCTTTATCGATTGATTTGGATGAGAACAGTTGCGTGCCAAATGATGCCTGCGATAAAAACACAAACGAGACTTGATTTTTTGAGTCAAAATGGAGATGCAAAAGGTAAAATTACTGGAACACAAATAAAATTTGATGGATTTTTGAGAATTTATAGCAACAAAGAAAACATTGAAAAATCGGACGAAGATACCGATAACGATGATGAAAATTTAATCCCGTTATTAAATAAAGGTGATCGTGCGGCAATAAAAAAAGTTGAGGGTAAGCAGCATTTTACGGCAAGTCCACCAAGATATACCGAGGCAACTCTTATCAAAAAAATGGAAGAACTGGGTATTGGTAGACCGTCAACATATGCAAGTATTATAACGGTTTTGCAAGATAGACTTTATGTGAGAGTTGACAAAAGACAGTTTTGGACAGAAGAATTGGGTATTGTTGTGAGTTCGTTTTTGTGTAATTTTTTTGCCAAATATGTTGAATACGGATTTACGGCGGGTCTTGAAGAGGAGCTAGATTTGGTTTCTAACGGAGAAATGAAAAAACTTAAACTTTTAAACGGTTTTTGGGGTGATTTTCACAAAAATGTAACAGATGTTATGCAAATTGGTATTCCAGATATTGCTGCAAAATTACAGCCAAATATTGTGGCTTATTCTTATCCAAATGCCGAGGAATTAAAATGCCCGGTTTGCAAAACAGGTGATATTAAATTTAGTATCGGTCGCAAGGGGTCGTTTTTTGGTTGCACTAATTATCCAGAATGCACTTTTGTTAGCGGAATTACAGGCAAAGAAGGTTCGATTGTGCCAGAAATGCACGAAGCCGATACTTTGATTGGCGATGATGGAACTGTTTTTGAGATAAAAGTTGGAAAATTTGGCAGATATGCCGAAACAACCCTTGAAGATGGCACAAAAAAGCGTAAATCAATCCCAGCAAATTTAGATTTGGTTGCCGATAGAGAGCAGATTTTTCAAATGATAAATTTACCAAGATTGGTTGGTTCTCATGCAGAAACCAAGGAGGAAATTTTTGCAGATACAGGTAAATTTGGTCCTTATATTAAATATGCAGGCAAATTTTATTCAATCCCCAAAGGTGCATTATTTAGCTTAACAATCAGTGAGGCTGTAGAAATTATAATCGCAAAGGATAGCGGTGCAAAGCCAACAAAAGCAGCTAAAATAACATTTGAGCATCCAAAAGGTGGTAAAATTACAATTGGCAAAAAACGAGGCGTTTATTGTCTATATAACAAAAAGTTTTATAGCATTCCAAATATCGAGGAGTGCGAGGAGGCAACTCTTGAAATGGCACTTAAATCAATTGATGAAAGTTAAATATGTTAAATGATGATAATACAAAGCAAATAGCTTTAATAGAATTAATTAGAAGAAAATTAAATAAAAGAGGATTATTAGATAATAATTTAAAAGATGTAATTTTTGAATTTGATGGTCAAGAGATAATCGATGGTAATATAGTTGTTTCGTTAAAAATTGGCAACGATAAGAAGCAATTATGCAAATATCCAGTAAAAGATATATACTGTAATAATGAAAAAAAAGAATTTGAGATAGAAGAGGATTTTTTGAACGAGATAGTTAATAAAAGACAGAATTTATATTTATTATCACAATCTTTAAAAACCGGCGGAAAAAATGATAAAGAAGATAAAATTTCAATAGATAGTGCCGTTAATTTATTCTTATCTTTTCAAGAACAAGAAACATTGGAGTGTCAACAAAAAATAGAATTAAAGATTATGTTTTTGGAGAAAATTAAAGAAATGATTGAATTACGGAATATTGAAGTTAAATTAACTATTTTGCAAGAAATGGATTTGTATTTTTTGACACACGGTAAAGATATAAAATTAATAAGTGGATTGAGAGATAAGGACAGTATGATTGAATTTTTAAATGATGCAGAAAATAAACTTAATATTAAATTTAGTGCTAACGAGATAGATGAATTAAATAATATTATTAATAAAAACAGTATTGGCCCTAGTATGCTATAAAATAATATTTATAGAAAATATTTATTGTATTTAATATAATAGTTATTTTAGTATTTATTAACTTTATTTTAAATATTACTACATATGAATATAAATATTTCGCATATTTTAGAGCTGTCTAATATTAAAATGAATAGTTCTGAGGTTCTATTGCTTGAAAAACAGCTATCAAATATAATCATATGGCTTGATTCTATTGCCAAAATTGATACAACCAATATTGAGCCAATGTATAACAGGTTACAAGATTTAAATATAGTCCATATTCAAGATCAAAATCTTACCGAAATCGTGTCCGTTGAAGATATTTTATCCAATGCACCAGAAACTTTTGAAACATTTTTTACAGTTCCGCGTGTTGTTGACGCTTAAAAAATATTTAAAAATCTAACTCACGATAATGTGGTGCTGGTCTAAAACCAGATAACATATCTTGCAAGATATCCCTAAAAGATGGACGAGATTTTATAATTGCATACCATTCTTTTGCCACAGGATAGTTGTTCCAATTAATTTCACCTAAGTAATCAAGAGAAGATAAATGGCAGGCTGCTGTAATATCGGCTAAACTCAGTTCATCACCAGCAATCCAATTGCGTTTTGCAATTAAAAATTGTAGATACCTCATATGATAAGATAAGTTTTGTCTGGCAATTTTTAACAATTCATGATCAGGATCTGCACCTGTTTTAAAAAAATTGTACACTTTTTCGTTCAATACAAAGGCAACAACTTCATCATAAAATTTTCCATCAAACCACGCAATCGTTCTTCTAATTTCAGCTCTATCCTGTGGAGAACCGGGTATTAATGAAATATTTGGATGCTCTTCTTCTAAAAATTCAGCAATTGCCTGACTATCACTGATAACCAAATCTGGTTTTGCAATGATCATTGGCACATTAGCCATTGGATTTAATCTAATATATTTTTCTCTTCGTTCCCAAAAATTTTCTACAACTGGAAAAAAAGATAACTTTTTTTCTGTTAACAAAACCCTAATTTTTCTTGAAAATGGACAAATGGGATAATGATATAGGCGGTACATATTTTAAAACAACTAATCAATCATATTGTTATATGTCTTTTTTAATTTACAAGTAGTTTTATACAAAATTAATAGCAACTATGATCAATAAAAAATTTAATAAAAAGTATGACACATACATACAAATTTAATTATATATATCTTTTTTAAAAAAATAAATGGTGGGCGATAGAGGATTCGAACCTCCGACCTTTACGATGTCAACGTAACGCTCTAACCAACTGAGCTAATCGCCCAATAGTGGTGCGTCCTGGTGGGTTCGAACCACCGACCCACGGTTTAGAAAACCGTTGCTCTATCCAGCTGAGCTAAGGACGCATATTCTATTATTAATTTATACAATTTTAATTGTCAATATTTTGTTAAAAAATGGTTGACTATTCGCAAAAGCATTATTTATTAATAAAAAAATTAATTAAATGTTATGATAGAGAGCAAAAGAACCATAGCATTAATAACGGCAGCTGGTCGTGGTAGTAGGATTGTGGCAGATTACGAAGTTCCAAAACAATATTTAAAATTATGTGGAATTTCAATTTTGCGTCATAGTATTAATATTTTTTTGAAAAACCCAGAAATAGATAATGTTTTGGTAATTATTCATAGGGATGATATTGGTTTATATAAAGAAGCTATAGCTGGACTTGATATTTTACCTCCTGTTTTTGGTGGCGATACAAGGCAAGAATCTGTTCGTTTGGGGCTTGAATCTTTAAAAAGCAACCCACCACAAAAAGTATTAATTCATGATGCCGCAAGACCTTTTGTTATTCAAAAAATTATTACTTCTGTTATAAAACAGCTCGATGTTAGCCCTGCTGTTATTCCAGCGATTCCCGTTGATGACACTATAAAAAAATGTGGAGATGGAAAAATTTTATGGACAGTGGAGCGCAGTGATTTATGGCGTGCGCAAACGCCACAAGGATTTATTTTTAGCGATATTCTTCATTATCACAATATTTATAAAGATAAAAATTTCACAGATGATGCCGCTATAAAAGAATATGCAGGTATTCCTGTTACAATAATTCCTGGATCGCAAAATAATTTTAAAATTACAACTGATGAAGATTTTGAACGAGCAGGATCTGTTGCTGCCTTTAATTTTGGGCAAACTATTCGCGAGGTTAGGGTTGGGATTGGCTATGATATTCATGCGTTTGAGGATATTAAATCGGATTCGGAAACTATTATGCTTGGTGGGGTAAAAGTTAATCACCCATTTAAGCTTATTGGCCATTCGGATAGTGATGCATTGTTGCACGCGATAACAGATGCGTTATTGGGAACAGTTGGAGGTAAAGATATTGGTACGCATTTTTCCGATAAAGATGTTAAGTGGAGAGGTGCAAATTCAACAGATTTTTTAAAATATGCACATCAAATGGTTTTAAATGCTGGTGGTAAAATTATAAATATTGATACCAATATTATTTGTGAGCGTCCAAAAATAGGAAACTATCGAAATGCTATTCAGGAAAAAATTGCAGAAATATTGCAAATTAAGCCAGAAAAAATTAATATAAAAGGAAAAACAAACGAAAAATTAGATGCAGTTGGCAGAGGGGAGGCTATTGTTTGTCAGGCAATTGTTTCAATAAGATTTGATACTTGGTCTGATGCAGATTAGTTTATGAGTGCTATATTTTTATAACACTCATAAATATAATCAATTATTTTGCATATAACATTAATTCCATAACTTGATCGCGGTCAAGTTTTTTTATCATACCTCTAAATATTTTTTTATCGGTCTTGGCTTTCATTTCTTTTTTGTATTTACGAATAGCTGATATAACCTCATATTCATCTTTATCGCATAATTTTTTATAATTTATTTTAACCTTAGGATCTTTTGTAATTGTATTTTTAACTTTATTTTCTATATTGCCCAATAAAGACTTTTGATTTTGATTTAACCCTGATATAAATTTTTTATTTTCTGCTATAATCGTGTTAAAAAGTTTTTGTTCTTCTTCGCTTAAAGTCTCGCCAACATGTTTAATGTTTACAGAAAAGGTTGGGTGTTGCTTAGTGGGTTTACCAAAAAAATAAAAACCAGCAGAACCAAGTGCAACCAATAGTAATATTAAAGAATATTTAATTTTTGTAGACATATAACGATATATATTAATAACAAGATAGTAATAATTTTTCTGTTATATTATTTAATCGCAACTATTTTTTTTAAAATAATAAAATAATTAGCATCGGTGTTTTTTTTCATATAAAATTTATTATTTATCAAATTATAAGATACCCCTATGGTTTCAATTATTTTATAGTTTTTATCAGGGATATTTTGCAATATTTGTTCAGGTTTTATTAATTTTTCAAAGTGATGAGTGCTTTTTTCAACCATATTTAATATATATTCTGGTGCTATTATTGATTCAAAAAATGCTTTATATGTTTTATTTATAGTTGAAAAAATTATCAAACCATCGTCGTTGGTTGTATTAAAAATATTTTTTATCATTTCCCCAAAATTATCTATGTGCTCTAAAACCTCTAAGCATAAAATTAAATCAAATTTTTCTTTGACATCTGCAATATCTATATTTTTATATATAATATTTTTATCACCAGCGTGCTGCTTGGCAATCTCTATGCTGTTTGGAGCCAGATCTATGCCAGTTATATTTGTAAATCCCGCACTATAAAGGCTTTCTGTTACCAATCCTCCGCCACAACCAACATCTAAAATTGATAAATTTTTATTATCACCAATTTTATCAATAATGTAGGGAATTCTGACTTTATTAAATTTGTGTAATGCAGATAATTTACCGTCCGCATCCCACCATTCTTTTGCTAATAAATCAAATTTTTCAATCTCTTTCATTTTATATTTATTTAAAACTTGCACTTTTATACCTAAAATATCATTAATAATTATATTGCAATTTTTTATTTTTTTTAATCAAGTTTTTGTTGACAATACTCAATCATGGCTAACATCTAAAATTGACTAATTTTGCGTATTTATTTTTTTATAATAATTTTTCTTATTCTAATTCCTTTTTTTACTAAAGATTTTTTAGAATATACATATAATAAAACCGTTTTTAGTATAAAAAATTACCTCATTACCGCCTCTCTCTTGTCTTGGCTAATATTTTGTGTGCTTTATGATTATAAATATAGAATTTTATTAATAATTATAATTAATTCGCAATCTTTGTTTTTGTTGAAACCTCATCAAATAAATCTTTTGTTGCGTCGCTTCCTATCTTAATTCTATTAACAGATTCAGCTATTTTTTGATCATCAGATAATGTTGAAACAGTTTTTTGTTCTTTTGTTGCACAGCCAATTGTTAAAAATAAAACAAATATTGATAATAATTTCATATAAAAACTAATTAATTTCTTCAATAACAAAATTATGATTTGTGTAAACGCATAAATCTGCTGCAATCTTCATAGATCTTTTAGCTATTTCTAGTGCATCTAGTCCTTCAATATCCATTAGTGCCGTAGCTGCGGATAATGCAAAATATCCACCGCTTCCAATTGCACAAACTGGTTTATCAGATTCCATTGCTCCTCCGTTTCCAGTTAGCATAATTCTGTTATCTTTGTCGGCAACAATAATTGTTGCTTCTAAATGTTTTAAATATTTATCGGTTCTCCAATCTTTGCAAAGCTCAATTACACTTCTAATTAACTGCCCAGAATATTGATTTAATTTTTTTTCAACCAATTCCATTAAAATTAAGCCATCAGATGCGTTACCTGCCATTCCCGCTACAACCCCAAATTTATCTAGTCTCATTAATTTGCGGGTATTACTTTTTGCAACAACAGAACCCATAGTTGCTTGTCCATCTGCCATAATAACAGTTTTATCACCTTTTTTAAGACAAAGTATTGTAGTTCCGTGATATTCAGTAGACATTCTAAATAAAATTAATTAAGCAGATGCTTTTTTACCATATGATGTTTTTTCTTTTATTCTTGCTTTTTTACCGCGTAAGTTACGAAGATAGAACAATTTTGCCCTTCTAACATCACCAAATCTAACAACTTCAACACCAGCAACTAATGGAGAATATAGAGGAATTACTCTTTCTACACCAATATCGCTTGACATTTTGCGTACTACAAAAAATGAATTTATTCCTTTGCTGCTACGCGCAACACAAACTCCTTGAAATATAGATGTTCTTTCTGATGCTCCATCAATAATTCTAATTTTAACGGCAACCGTATCACCAGCTCTAAATGTAGGAATTTTTCTAACCTCTTCAATTTTATTAATTGAAATACTTTCGTAAAGAGATGCAATGTGTGTTTTACTCATAAAAATGGTCACTTATAACAGATTATATCATAAACATTAAATATAAAAAATAATTTACAAGCTTTATTTTATAATTTATATTACTTATTTGTTTTGTTTTATTGTTCTTGCTTCATATTCTTCATCCGTCATGAGTGGGCCAATTTTTCCACAATTTGACAAAAACAATAATAACAACAATAAGAATAATTTTATCATAATTTTGTATAACAGCTAATCATTTTTTGTATATCTATCAAGTTTATTTGTCGCAATTCTTTTGGGCCAAACATATTACAGCCATTTTTCCACTCATCATTGCTAATAAATTTTCTATGTTGAATAAGATTATTATCTGGATCTTTCCAATCGTGATTAATATTTTCGTCGCCAATTATTTTACAAACGCAATATAAATCAAATTTTTGCACAAATTCAGTAAACTGTTTATATGGTTTTTGCAAATATTCGCTAACATAAACTATTTTTTCAGCTTTTACAACCATTCCAACCTCTTCATGTACCTCTCTTTCGCAGGCTGGCAATGCATTTTCTCTAATTTCAACCCATCCACCCGGCAAATGCCATCTATCATCATTTTCTGAAACCACAAGCAATTCATTTTTACTATTAATAACAATCCCACGAACTGCAATCACTTGAAAATCTCCATTTTTATCAACTTTTCCAACCATAAACATCAAAATTATACCTATACAAAAAAACCCAAAAACTTAACGGGTCACCACCAACCTATAAATACCTCAATTGTTTTTTGATATATATTTTGCTTCTAAATATATATTTAACAGTAAATATGGCGGAACATATCCTTCGTCATATCCCATATTATCAATTTTTTTTGTCATATATTTTATCCAAAATTTGGTTCAAAATAAACTGTGCAGCCAAGTGATCATCTTTGCCTTTGCCAACTTTTTTTATAAACTTATCACCTCTTTTTGTGTCAAGCTCATAAACTTTTGCAAGGGCATTTCTTGTTGACATACTCTCGTCCCATAACAAAATAGGCAATGCAGTTAATTTAAATAAATTGCCACATAAAAATAAAATATTTTCACCATGAGCATGAACCCCGCCGTGCATATCAAGTGGCCAACCACAAACAACCCCAATACATTTATTTTGGGTCAAAATATCACAGATTTTTGCCACTAAATTTGCATCATTATTCAAAACAATCAGGGGCATTGCAATTTTTAAATCATTATCTGTTATTGCAATTCCAACATTTTTTAAGCCAAAATCTATTGCCAAAAGGGCACCTTTTGTGGTTTTTATTATGCTATAAAAATCAGTAAATTTATCAGTTATCATAATCAATGCTGCTAAGTGTTGTGCGTGCGTAAGAAATAATATGAACTTTTGCCGTTTTGTCATATTTTTTAAACATTTTGGCACACTCATTTACCGTTGCGCCAGTTGTTATTACATCATCTAAAATTATAATTTTTTGTTTGCGGATATTATATTTGATATTTACTGCAAAGCTTCCCTTGACATTTTCTAACCTTTGTTTGCGAGTAAGTTTATTTTGTTTTTGTGTTATTTTGATTTTTTGCAATAAATCTGGAATATATTTTATTATTATATTATGTTTTTTAAGCATTTTTATAAGCATTACAATAATTAATGCGGATTGATTAAATGTTCTTTTTTTTAACGCCGTTTTATGCATAGGTACGGGACAAATAATGGTGCAATCAGGGTAATGTTGTAAAAAAGTTGGCAACATAGATTTAGCGATAAATTTAGCAATATGCAAATTATCTCCATATTTTAACCTACCAATAAATTTACCGGTAATATCACCATATGAACAAACAGATCTGGCTGAATCAAAGCTAGTTTTGTGTGTTAAACATTTTCCACATAACATATTATTTTTACCATCGCTTAAATCAAATTCAAGCGGATATCCACATTTAACACAAATAATACCTGAGATAAAATGAATTTTATTCCAGCATTTTTGACATAAACCAGCATCGTCATCAAGTGTGATATCACATGACACACATCTTGTTGGTAAAATTAATTTTAATAAAAAATTATATATTTTTATTATTGATTTCATTTATGTTATTTTTTTAACAAAGCAAAAAGTTATAATACAAACTAAAAATCATAAAATTAATCTATCAATAATTAATTCATTAAGCTCTATTTTGTGCAATAAAATAAAATTCTCCAAAATTAATAATATTTTTTTTATTCATTTTTTACAAATTTAATTTTTAATATTTTCTTTAATAATTTTAGTTGGCATAAAATTGATTATATCATATTCTGCTAAGCCTTGTATACAAAATGGATCATTTACAACAAAATCATCAACTTCGTTAATTGAGTCAAAGTTAGCAATAATAACACCTCCTGTTGGAGGATTTTGTCTGCCGGACATAATTAAATGACCAGATTTATAAAATAAATCTAAATATGTCAAATGTTGTTCTCTGTGCTGTGTTATTTTTTCTAATGAAACTTTATATCGTAAAGTTATTATAAACATAATTATCAAGCATCAATATCGCGAACAGTCAAAGCATTACTTATAATAAAATCACGGCGACCTTCAACAACTTCTCCCATTAGGGTTGTAAATGTTTCACTTGCGGCCTCATCATCAGGCACTGTAACTTTTAGCAATGTGCGGGCATTTTTATCCAATGTTGTCTCCCAAAGTTGTTCAGAATTCATTTCTCCAAGACCTTTAAATCGTTGCATTGATAAGCCTTTTTTACCCAAAGTATCAATTGTGTTTGAAAACTGTGTTATATCAGAAAAACGGTATTCATTATCTTTGTTAACCAATTTTGCAGAAACATTTGCAAATGCTATCACATCATCGATATATTTTGCTTTTAATGCTTTACGATATTCGAACATTTTTACAAAATTTTTATCAACAATATATTTTTCTTCAACAGAACGAACAGTTCTTGTAAATACTATTGCATTAATTTCTTCACCAATAACCTCGGCGCTAGAAATCTCATCAGTTTTGCTAAATTCAGCCTTGCTACCAATATTCATACCAACAGCCTCAGCATAATGCATTATTTTTTCTTGTTTAACTGACCATCTATGATCTTCATCAATATCATCAGAAAGAGATTTGATTCTTTTTTCGATAGCTTTGATTTTTTCGCCAATAATTCCTTCTACAAATGAGTCTTCGTCAATTTTTAACAACAACAAAGTTTCAACAAGCAACGGAGACATTCTAACTGGCACCGATTTAACATCCGTCACAAATTTTATAACATTATGTGTCAATACCTGCAAATCGTTTCCAGCAATTTGGACCCCGTCATCACGCATAACAAATGCATCTTTCAGTGCATTATTTATAATATATTCATCAAGTGAACGCTGATCCTTTAGGTACATTTCGCTGCCACCATTTTTAACTTTATAAAGTGGCGGTTGAGCAATAAACAAGTGTCCTGCTTTAACTAACTCTGGCATTTGACGATAGAAGAATGTCAATAATAATGTTCTAATATGGGCACCGTCAATATCGGCATCCGTCATTATTATAATTTTATGATATCTTAATTTTTCCATATTAAAATCATCTTTTCCAATTCCGGTTCCCATTGCCGCAATAAGAGTTGTAATCGATTCAGAATTTAACATTTTGTCAAAACGAACCTTTTCAACATTCAAAATTTTACCTCTAAGTGGCAAAATAGCTTGATATTTTCTGTCCCTACCTTGTTTTGCCGTACCACCTGCCGAATCTCCCTCAACTATGAATAATTCACAAAGTGATGGATCATTTTCTTGACAATCGCTAAGTTTTCCAGGCAATGAAAAACCGTCCAACGCACCTTTTCTTCTTGTCAATTCACGAGCTTTTCTGGCCGCCTCACGAGCTTTTGCAGCTTGTGCCACTTTTTCTATAATAATTCTAGCTTCTTTTGGATTGCGTTCAAACCAATCTCCAAGTTTTGCAATCAAAACGCCTTCAACAATTCCGCGAACCTCCGAAGAAACCAATTTATCTTTTGTTTGAGACGAAAATTTAGGATCAGGAACTTTAACCGAAACAATACAAGCAAGCCCCTCACGAGCATCTTCCCCAGATATTTCAATCGCCTCTTTTTTGCTCAAAAGCGAAGTTGCATATTGATTAATAATCTTTGTAATTGCTCCTCTAAAACCAATCAAGTGAGTTCCGCCATCTCTTTGACGAATATTATTTGTAAAACACAAAGTATTTTCGTGATAAGAATCGTTCCATTGCAAAGCAATATCAACATAAACGCCGTCAACTTCGCCTGTTACAGATATATCTTCGTGTAAAACATGCTTAGATTTATTCAAATATTTAACAAATTCACTCACTCCACCCGTATTCTTAAAATGCTCTGATTTATCTTCACCGCCTCGCAAATCTTGCAAATGGATTGAAACCCCTGAGTTTAAAAATGCTAATTCGCGAATACGAGTTTGCAAAGTTTCAAAAACAAATAAAATCTCGGTAAAAGTTGTGTCCGACGGAAAAAATGTAACTTCTGTTCCTTTTTGCCCCGGCGCAGGTCCAACTTCAACTAATGGTGCAACTGATGCTCCGTCTTTAAATTCCATAAAATATTCTTTGTTGTTCCTCCAAATTCGCAGTTGCAACCATTCCGATAGTGCATTCACAACCGAAATACCTACTCCATGCAAACCCCCAGAAACCTTATATGAATTATGATCAAACTTACCACCAGCATGCAATTGAGTCATAATAACCTCGGCTGCCGAAACTCCTTCTTCGTGCATATCAACTGGCATTCCACGACCATTATCACGAACCGTGCAAGACCCATCTGGGTTTATTCTAACCAAAATA
>CAMCQG010000011.1 GCA_945876965.1 Rickettsia typhi | reverse complement strand
TGCTTTTTTTCAAAGTATAACAAATGCAATTAAAGGATCAAATCAGATTGTGCTTGATTCTGCTTTAAGATCAGACACAATTATAACTGCAGATCAAAAATTTGAATTAGTTAAGCTTGCAATTGAAAAAAGAAGTTTGCCTATTGTTGATTACATATGTTATTTAAAGTCCGCAACAGATATTAGTGACGAACAGACAGATAAATTAATAGAACTGATAAGAAAATCATCCCAAAATGAAGATCAGGAGCTATTATATATAATCGACAGATTGCAAAACATTAATGAGAAATTGGATAACAAGATACAGCATAATGAAGCAATGAAAATTATAAGTGATCTGAATAAAAAAAATCTATTAAATACAAATCTTCTTCTTAGTTTACCAGGAAGCAAAAGCTTAACAGAATCTGGGACTGATTTCAAACCTAATCATCGTTCGTTCGAAATCGAAGAATACCAAGAAAGTGATTATGTAATGCCACTACCAGTAAAGGATGCTAATCCAGAACAAACACCTATCAAAGATGGAGCGTTTACTAAAAATCCAAAGACAAAAGGGGCCAAAGATGGCTTATTAAAAACCATAGAAACCAGAGAACATAATTTAGGTGGACCTGTTACAAAAGGTTTAGCAAATTTTAATACACAGCAGCAGAATAGCATTCTGTCTAGAATGTCTCCTGCTATACCATCAAGAAATAATAATGGAGATGAAGGTGAACATATTTATGAAGAAATAAATCTATCTATTCTAAAAAAACCCAATGAAAAAGATTCTTCGCAAGTAAAAATAACTAAAATAGTAACCTTTGATCCTGCCCTTGATGAATCCTTGATAGGTAAAATATTGCCAGTAAAAGATGAGACAATAAGTGATAATACAAAAGGTGCTAATCAGAAAAATAATGATTTAGCTACCAATAATGAACCAATAGATAGATATATTGCGGAAAGCGATAAAAATAAGTTAGATTTACTTAATGCTCTATCATCCACAGAAACTCCTGTTAATGAACAAAAAAATACTGTTTCTGCTAATTTTAAAGCAACACAAGATGCTATAAAGGAGTTGTTTCAACCAAAACAACCTAATAATAAGGGAACCTCTCCTAGCAAAGAACCAAGACCAAGCTTTATCAATGTCGTTAATAATTATAAAACAAACTCAATGCCGGCAGAATCCAAAACAACACCACCGCCTCCACCGCCAATGCCTGACTTTTTAGTGGTTAATCAAGGTAACCAAAAAATATCTACTACTTTATCTAAACAACAGAAAACAATTTCTCTTCCTAATATTTCTTCGGCAAAAGCTGGCTCACAATCAAAGCTTGAGGTGACCCCTGAAGCGTTAAGCAATACCATAACAGGATTAAAACCGGCAGGTGAAAGAAAAAGTTTTATAAATATGGTTGTTCATAATAACGCGAATAACCCACAATCAAATTTTACGGGTAATAAACAATCTTCTTCGGCAAACAATACTTTACAGCCACCTAGTTTATTATTAACAGCACAAGCATTAGAGGCAGGTAGGGCTAGATTAAGAAAAACAGGAAATGATGACACAATAACGCGTTTTTAAATTATAAGAAATAATTTGTATTTTGGATCCCTAAAAAGATCCAAAACGCTCAATTTCCCATTGCATTTCAATGTTGTGTTTTTTTAGAACTGTCGCTCTAATAACTTCGCCAAGGCTTTCAATTTCTAGGCTTGTTGCATTTTTGATGTTTAATAAAAAATTACAATGTTGCTCAGAAACCTGTGCTCCACCTAGTTTTATACCTCTAAAACCACAAGATTCTATAAGTTGCCAAGCTTGTTGCCCTTTGGGATTAACAAAAGTGCTTCCTCCTGTGTTACTCTTAACTGGCTGTGATAGCTCGCGTTTTTCTTTGATTTCTTTCATTTTTTTAGCAATATTTTCTTTTGTATCAATAAAACCTTGTAATGTTGCTTTTGTAAAAATAAATCCATCAGCTTTTGGATTATTTCTATAAGTAAAATCTATATTTTCTCGTTTAAAAATATGTATTTTACCATTCATATCAACACATTCATATTCAACTAAAATGCTAGATAAATCAGACCCATAACAGCCTGCATTCATTTTTATATTGCCACCTAAACTTCCGGGGATTGATGCTAAAAATTCTAATCCGCCGATGCCGTTTTCCATTGCAAAATTGGCAATATTTAAGTCAAGTGTGCTTCCGCCAACTTGGATTGTTGTGTCATCAACTTTGTTTATATAATTAAAACCACCACCTAATCTTATTGCAACACCTCTAAAACCGCCGTCTCTAATGATAACATTTGAACAGGCTCCTAATATTTTTATCATTGATTTATCTGCAAAATTTTGCAAAAAATATGTTAAATCTGCAACACTTTTTGGGCGAAAAATCGTATCAATAACGCCTCCTGTTTGAAACCAAGTGAACTTTGATGAGTCTACATTAAACCTATAAATTGTGCTGTCGTTAAAAAAAGGTAAAATAATTTTCATTTTTTATTGACTAATAAAATTACTGTTATTACATATTGTGTAGTTTTTAAAAGTAAAGGGGTTTTTATATGTCTATAATGGAGGGTAATAGTGTTGTGCAAATCCATAATAATGATATAAACCAAACTAATCAACTTATGCAAATGTTAGATAAAATTAATAAAAAAGCTAACGATTTGACAAAAGAATTATTGGCACAAGGCATTTTAACTAACGACCAAGCTGGAGATATTAAAGATATAAGACTTGCGGGTCATAAAATTATGAAGCGTAGATTAAAAAAGCTTTCAGACACTGATGAACAATTTTAAATATGTCTAATAAAAAAAATATAGATAATATTTTAGATATTATCTCGGGAGAAGCCCACATTTTAATAAGAGATGCTATTGAGCTAGAAAGATTGCAGACCGCTGGGGCAAATATTTCTGAACAATTTGCAACTGCATCATATCGTAGATTTACGCAAAAAATTCTTGCTAAAATTACAAATTTTGTAGCGGCATATAAAATAAAATTACCAAGCAGTGTTGTATGCTCTTATAATGGGTTATCGCAAAATATTGCATTAAAAAATATTATTGATACAACAGAATTTGATACAATTGGTAATAGTGAAGTTGGTATTTTTATGATTAGTCCACTTGATGGAATGATAAATTTTACAAGATCTATACCAATTTATTGCACAGGAATTGCTATTTTTATTAATAAAGATGATAAAATAGAGCCTAATCAAGCGATAGTCTATGATGTTCCAAATAATAAATTTTATACTGCAACTGTTGGTTTTGGTGCATTTTTAAATAGTGCCAAATTAATGTCGTCAACAAGATCAAAAATATATACTTCTTCTATTTCTGTTTCTGGTTTAGAATCTTTTATAAAAGAAGATCCAAAAAATCCTGAAACAGCTAAGATTGCTGCAAAAATAAAAAATATAACTATTTCTGTTGCAAATCATCTATCTGGTATTCCATCTCAATTGGCAGCTTGTTATTTAGCTGCGGGCAAATTAGATATTGTAATTGAGGCAAATCTTATAGATGCAACAACTTTTATTGCAGGAGCTATAATTGCAAAAGAGGCTGGTTGTTTTATTTTAAACAAAAATGGCGATGAAGTTGCAATTAATGATATACATTTACACAAAATAATTATTATTACAAATAGATCTGTATCTGATGATATTATTAAATTTTTAAAATCATAATTGATAAATTATTTTAATTATATATTGAAAATAAAAATATCTTATATATAGGATATATAGATTATAACAATTAAGTTTATAAAATTATGCAATCATTTTTTTCACAGGCTGCAACAGGCAGAAGAGTTGTAACATCTTTTAACGAAGATTTACGCAAGTATATGCTTGGTATTTATAATTTTATGTCATTGGCATTAGGGATAAGTGCATTGGTTGCATTTGTTGCTTTAAAAACAGGAATTACACTAGCTATTATGCGTTCGCCAGTTGGTATTTTGGTATCATTTGCACCTTTCTTTTTGGTAATGTATATGAGCGTTAAATTGCAATCTATCGATTTTGTAAAGGCTCGTAATTTATTTTTTGGGTTTGCTGCCTTAATGGGTCTTTCGTTATCATCTCTTGCTTTGATGTTTAGTGGTGCCGAGATTACTCGTGCATTTTTTGCAACTGCTGGAATGTTTGGCGGAATGAGTTTTTATGGTTATACAACTGGTAAAGATTTATCATCAATGGCTTCAACAGTGATTATGGTTGTTTGGGGTTTGATTATCGCATCTTTTATTAATATTTTTCTGCACAGCTCAGCTATGCAATTCTTTATTTCATTTGTATCGGTAATTGCTTTTGCTTTGCTTACCGCATATGATACTCAAAAATTAAAAAATGCTTATTATCAAATGAGTGGTCGTTATTCTGAGAGCGAAATTGCAAAAATGTCTTTGTTTGGTGCATTGCAATTGTATATGGATTTTATTAATATATTTGTTAATTTATTGTATCTTTTAAGGGCAACTCGTGATTAATTAGCACGATTATTATTTTATATTTTGTTTATGTCTACTGCTTTGAAAACTAAAAAAAAAGTTCTTATTTTATCTAATTTGCAACCTTCAGAAATTGTTGCTAAACTTGATGAATATGTTGTTGGTCAACAAGACGCAAAACGCGCTGTTGCAATATCTCTTCGTAATAGATATCGTAGAATGGCGATAAAAGATGAAAATTTGCGTAAAGAAATTATGCCAAAAAATGTTCTTTTGGTTGGACCAACAGGTGTTGGAAAAACAGAAATTGTCAAAAGAGTGGCAGAAATGCAAGATGCTCCATTTTTAAAAGTCGAGGCTACTAAATTTACTGAGATAGGTTATGTTGGTCGCGATGTTGAATCTATTATTAGAGATTTGTCTGATAAGGCTTTTCAAATAATTCGTAATAAATATAAAGTTGCAATGTCGGAAGGTGCTAAAAAAATTGCCGAAAAAATTGTTTTAGAAGCAATTATAGGTAAAGGTGCATCAAAAGAAACATATGATTCTTTTTTGAAAAAACTTAGAAGCGGAGAGTTGGATGATACAGAAATTGAAATAGAAGTAAATGATTCTGCTTCAAATGGTGGGGGTTTTAACTTTGATATGCCGGGTAATGGAGCCGTTGTTGGCATGATGCCACTTGGTGATATCTTTTCAAAGATAACTGGTGGCGATAAAAAAACCAAAGTTGTTAGCGTTAAAGAAGCTATGGAAATTTTGATTGAAGATGAGGCCTCAAAAGGATTAGATGAAAATAAAATTGGACTTGAAACTGTTAATTGGGTCGAAAGCGATGGAATAGTTTTTATTGACGAAATTGATAAAATTATTAGCACAGCAAATAGTGGATCTCGTGGAGAAGTTTCTCGTGAGGGTGTGCAACGCGATTTATTGCCGTTGATTGAAGGAACGGTTGTGCAAACTAAATATGGTTCGGTAAAAACTGATCATATTTTATTTATTGCATCTGGTGCATTTTATGCGGTAAAAGTTGGAGATTTATTGCCAGAATTACAAGGGCGTTTGCCAATTAGAGTTTCATTAAAAGCTTTGACAGAAGACGATTTCTTTAAGATTTTAACTGTGCCAACATATAACATCACAAGGCAATATTCCGAATTATTAGCAGTTGATAACCTTGATATTGTTTTTGAAGAATCTGGCTTAAAAGAAATGGCAAAAATCGCTGTTGAACTTAATAGTGCATTCGAAAATACTGGTGCTCGTAGATTGCATACAATTATTGAAAAAACAGTTGAAGAGCTTAGTTTTGGAACAAAAAATGATGCAAAAAAAATAAAAATTATAATTGATAATAAATTTGTTAGAGAGCAATGTAAAACATTATTTGATAATATGGGTAATAATCCAAAAATGTTTATTTTATAAATATAGTTGCTAGATATCTCATTTTATAAATTTATTACATAATATTATCCATATGATAAAGATAAACTTTTTCAAGGAATCTTTTTTAACTCTTGTTTATGCTATCATTTTTACGCTTATAATAAGAATAGTTCTTTACGATCCGTATCATATTCCATCAAGTTCGATGGCACCAAATTTGAGAACTGGTGATAAAATATTTGTAAGTAAATTTTTATATGGGTATTCAAAATATTCAATTCCATTGCATCCAATAGATTTTGATGGAAGAATTTTATCTCGCCACAAACCTGTTCATGGAGATATTGTTGTGTTTACTTTGCCTCATCAACCAGATATTTTTTATATAAAGCGTGTTGTGGGAATACCTGGTGATAAAATAGAGATAAAAAATAATCATGTTTATTTGAATGATAAATCTTTTGAATATAGTTTTGTTAGAGAAATACCGGCTTTAACTGGCAATAACGAAAATATTTTTCCTGTGAGCGAATTTGTTGAGCTAAATAACGATGGAGTATATTATAATATTTTTTTAACAGAACGAGATCCAAGCCCGAAAAAAACATATATTGTTCCTGAGGGGCAATATTTTATGATGGGCGATAATCGTTCAAATTCTGGTGATAGTCGTTTTGAGTCTATGGGTTTTATACCCTTTGAGCACATTATTGGGCGTGCAGAAGTTATATTTTTTTCAACCACAGGTAGCGAAAATATCTTGCCAACAGGTTTTAGACCAGAAAGAATATTTCAATTTTTAGCTCCATCTGTATTGCATTTTTCTCAGCCAACATCAAATATTACAGAAAAACATAAAGATAATGAAGTTGTAATAAAAACAGTTTAAAATGAAGATATATTATCGTTATATATTTAGCAAAATGTTCACAACATCATTAATGATGATTGTTTTGTTGACGGCAATTGTTTGGTCTGTTGAAATTTTAAATATTGGTCGGGGTGGAATTTTAATAGCATTTTTGGGTCCATGGCAATTTATTTACTTGTGTAGTTTTATTATTCCATATGATACAACTTTAATTTGGCCAATTGCGATGTTTTTTGGAATTTTAGTTTCCATTCATCAAATGCAACAAAAAGGTGAATTTTTAGCTTTTAGATATCTTGGTTTATCACATTATAAGTTATTTGCTCCAATATTATTTTTTGCAACTTGTTCTGCGATTTTATGCTATTATATAACAATGCAAATTGCTCCTATTTTATATAAAGAAATGCGAATTAAACAATCTGCGGCAGAAGAACGGGCAATTTTATCAATGTTGCATAAACAAAAGTTTAATAATTTTAATGGTTCAACAATTTATTTTGATAGTATAGATAAAAATGGTTCTGCAAAAGATGTTATTATTTGGCAAATAAATAATGAAAAACAGGCATCGGTAATAGTTGCAGATTATCTTAAATTTGTCAAAAGGCACGATGGAATAACGATGATTTTACTAGAAAATATAACTAATTATAAAATTAATGTTGGCAAACAAGAAAAATCATCAATTTCGGTTAGTAAAGCAACATACATTACTCTCAGCTCGATTATAAGCCCAAAACGCAAAGATGTATTATCAAAATCATTTTATATAACTGGAATATCACAATTATATCAAGATTGGATTATTGGCGGTAGCCAAAGTGCAAAAGAAGAGTTTCATAATCGTATTTTAAGGCCATTTTATTCAATCATTATGGCAATTTGTATTTATGGAATGATAGCTGGAAGAACTAATATGAGAAATAATGAATTGCAATATATGATTAAATATATATTATCTTTTATAGTTTTGACAATTTTTGGCGTTGAAAGTACAAAATTTTTTCTTGATACAAAATTATGGTATATTTGTTATGTTATAGCATTATTCTTATTATCATATGGTTCATATAAAATTATTAGATTGAATAAATTTATGTAACAACTCTTAGCCATTTTGGTAAAAATCCAAAATCTGGCACCATATCAAATAGAAAATTTTTTACAGATCTATTAAATGTTAGCTCTTCGGGGGTTTTATAATTTTCTTCTGAATTTACAATATCTTGATATTTTTCAACTTGATTTGGTATTTTAATTGCTTTATAGCATAAAATTAATCTTTTGATGGCTTCAATGTAATATTTTTTAGATTTGCATTGTAGAACGGTATTAAATCTTCGAATTGCAGAAAAATAATCATTGCTACTAAGGTAAAAATCTCCAATTCTTAGTTCGTGTAAGCATTGCATTTCTTCTAATTCTTCAATTCTAAATCTTGCTTCTTGTCTGTATAATCCATTATCATTTGCTATTAATTCGTTCCAGCTATCAATGTTTTTTTGAATTAAATGATATTCTTTTGTTGGAGATTTTTTACGCTTTTGTAACGCACTAGCTTTTAAAAAATATAAATAAGGCAGATATTTATCGTTTCTATATAGCTCTATATAATTATCTGCTAATGCGGCCGCTTCTGGATATTTTTCTTCTAAATATAAAAAAAATGCTTCATTCATTAAAACTTTTTTTATTTGGGGATAATCTGGAGATTTTTTTTCAATATCTTCCATTTTTTCTGCAGCTTCTTTATAGGAGCCATCGCTATACAGCATTATTGCTTGGCGATAAAGCATATTTGCTTCAGAAAAATCATTTGCATTTGCAATGCTCGTTGTCAAAAATATGCAAATTATAAATTTTATCATATCATTTTTTATTTATAAAATAAGGTATTTTTTTGTTTTTTATAAAATGTCAAGTTGATAATATTTTTTGTTGA
The DNA here is from genome assembly GCA_945876965.1 of Rickettsia typhi. Lineage (GTDB taxonomy): Bacteria > Pseudomonadota > Alphaproteobacteria > Rickettsiales > Deianiraeaceae > CAMCQG01. The sequence continues at coordinate 27,171 of CAMCQG010000011.1, read as the reverse complement.
CTTAATCAAATTATATGTTATTATGGTGGTATTATAACTATTTATAGTTGTAATATATTTTATATAATTTTATTTTTTTTAAATATGTCTCCTCGTAATAATCTTCAAGCAAGAAACAATCGTAATGATGCTCCTGCTAATAATTCTTATAATAATCAAGCTGCTCAACAATCACAAGCTGCTCAACAAGCTGCTCAACAAGCTGCACAAGCTCAGGCTTTTGCTCAGGCTTCTCAAAATGCTGCTCAACAAGCATCACAACAAGTTCAAGCTGCTCAAGCTCAGGTTCAAATGATGGTTCAACAAGCTCAAATGCAAGTTGCTCAAATGGCCCAAATGGCTCAACAAGCTCAAATGCAAGCTGCTCAGGCTAACCAACAAGCTACTCAAGCTCAAGCTTTGGCTTTGCAATTACAGGCAAATGCTGAAGAAGTTTATTATTCTCAATCAAGACAATCAGAAGAAGCTAGATATTTTGCTAAATCGGCTTATTCTGCAGAAGAAGAATCATCTGATGAGGCTTTTGCTCCAAGAGAACACAGAAGTAATAAAAATGCTAACTAATAATAGCGGTATCATCCCAGTTTTGGCTGGGATGGTAATTTAATTAGGAATATCCATATAAAAACCCACTACACATCCCCGTTTTATATCTTTTGAAGTTAAATATGTTTCATTTGGAGAAATTGGGTACTGTTCTAATCCTGGAATATCAGTATTGATTGTATTACAGCTTGCCGAGCTGACATTAATATTTTCCATAACATCATAATAGTTTAGTCCTCCCATAATATTTCCAGAATATGGCTTACCATCATCAAATTTTAAATCTAATTTTTGTGTTAAATATGCAGAAATACCATAAGTTTGAGTGCTATCTTGTGGCTGTGTATAATAATTTGCAATATTGCCAGTTTGCCCAGCAGATTGTGTTGCTTGGCGCAAGAATAAAACATTTTTATTTGCCCATCCGCCACTCACTAATGAGTTAAATTCGATAGGCATAGAAATCATATTGCTAATAAATTCATGTTTTGTAGGAATATTGACAATATTTTGTGGTGGAAATACCCTAAAATCCCATGCTGCTAATTTGCTAAATTTAGCAATTGGAAGATTAATCCCTGCAATCGAATCTGTAAGTGTGGCATTTTTATTAACGCCAGATATATATCCAGCACTTTGTAAAGATTGCATCATGCATGTTGTTTTTGCAATAGTTTCTATCGATCCAGTGTTTAGTGGAATAGGATCTGAGCAACCAGTTGAGGCTGTGCATACTACATATTGTGAATTTGTTGTAAAACAAGCCGAGTTTATGCCGCTGACTAAATCTGGAACTTGACTTTGCTTGCAATCACCAGGCAGGCAACCGTAGTTTGTAAAGAATATATTTATAGAATTGTTGAACATTGTGGCTTCTTCTTTGATTTTATTTATTTTTGCCATATCTATTAAAGACCTTGATACAATAACAGTAGAAACCAAGATAGAAATAATAACAATAACAACAGAAAGTTCTACAAGAGAAAAGGCATTTCGATTTTTCATAGCATAATAACATTAAAGACAAAAAAATTATATAACATGTTTTTTTATTATGCAATAGTTAATAAATTTAAAATAGTTATTGATTTATGTTTTAAACATAGTATGCGTGTATTATAAATTTAATTTTTTAAAAAATGAATAATAATAGTAATAATAATATTAATAGATTTAATCCACTAGGTGATGAATTAGATAATGTTATAGAAAAAAACAGAAAAGATGGAGAAAAGGCAGCCAAAGCATTAGAAGGCGGTGAAATCAGAAAAGCATTAAAAAGCCTTATAAAGAAAGATGTTTATAAGGGTGTAAATTATGATTTTAATGATAAAACACATCAAAAATATGTGATTGATGCAATAAATAAGAAAACAAAAATATCAGAAGAAAATATTAAAAAATTTATTTTAGATGAGCTTAGTAAAAATAATAATCAAGTTTATAAAAATGCTAATCCAAATCATGTTAGTATTTTTGATAAATATAGGGCTGAATCCGTAGAAGAAAAATCTAAAGAAATCGAAGAGATTAGAAAAAGTGATCCTGTGAAGTATTCTATAGATGAAATTATAAAGGGGTCTGCAAAGATAAAATCAGAATATGGTACTGAAGCTTATTTTAATGATCTTATAGAAGTTATCACAGATAATTTACCAAATGGCAAAAATTATAATAAGCTTACAGAAGCCCAGAAAAGTAAAATCAAACAAGTAATAGTTACGGATGTAATGCTTAAGCTAGCTAATATCACAGATACTATTGATATAGATAATTTTGGTGATCCAACATTTGATTTTGGAGAAGAGATACTCAAAGGCTCAAAGGCTATAAAAACTATAGAAACTATAGAAAAAAAAGATGTTAAAGGCAAGTCAGCATTCTTTGAATACTTAAAAACGGCAATACCGTCATTATCGGTATTAAATCTGTTAGAATCGATTCCCTTGGCAGGTGCTCAGGGTGCAAGAGGAACAACTACCACCTCAACTACCACTACCACCTCAACTACTACAGCTGCACCAACAACAACAACTACTACTACAGCTGCACCAACAACAACAACTACTACAGCTGCACCAATTATACCACAACCAGATATTACAGACACCCTAACATCAGCTAAGAATCCATATTTAACAAGCGTGGGAACTACTAATCCAGTTTATAATGATAATTTTTTGCCTCTAAATGGCAACACTACATATTTGCCTCTAAATGTCAACACTGCAATAAGCAATAATACCGACACAGCAAACAATACTGGATATATTGCAGGAGGTGTGGTAGCGGGAAGCATTCTTGCTATTATCGCTGCATCAATCGCCACCGCTAATTATTTACGCAAAAAAAACAATACTAATCTAGCAAATCCCAATAATGAAAAGCATTTTACAGCTAACATACAACTTACTGAGCGTATTGACGCTAATGATTTAAAATTTGATGGCTATATTAATCAAAAAACATTATTTGATACTAACATAAAAACATTGATTGAAGGATTAGAAAAAGAAAAAAAAACACCAACATACATTAATAATCAAATAACAGATAAGACCATTATTCCATACAACAAGAAAATTGAAGAAAATTTAATTTTTCTTAAAAACCTAAAAGATGAGTTTTCTAGATTTAACGAAGGAGGTGAGTATAATAATAAAAACTCAATAGATTATAAATCTCTTAATGAGCATTTAGCCAAATCCAAACGTATTAATAGCCCAAGTAATAGTAATGTTGCCTATTCCTCACATACTATTATTGATTTAGAGCCAGTTAGTAACCAAGATCAAGTTAATAATTTTAAAAACAGAGTATTTGCAGATAAATCAGAAGGGTCAATAGAGGTGCCAGCTGAATTTTTCAATAAAGGCTATATTAATACGACCCATCCTATTAATTGGACTAACGCGATAGAAAAAACATTACCAAGATCACCAAGTCCATCATTAGTTAAACCCTTTATTAACTTGGATCACTTGACACTATCGCCAAGATCACCAAGTCCATCATTAGTTAAACACTTTAACTTGGATCACTTGACACTATCGCCAATATCATCACGTCGCTAATCAATTGCGGAAGATTCATAAGATAAAGATTTTAAAGATGTTGAAGGTTTTGAAGTTGAAGATGTTGAAGGTTTAAAAGTTGAAGATGTTGAAGGTTTAAAAGTTGAAGGTTTTGAAGATTTAAATACATTTCCAGAACCTTTACCAACATTTCCAGAACCTTTACAATTTGAAAGAAAAGAATTATCAAAACAGCAACATAATTTGGCTACTAATAAGGCAAAGAAAAAAGGATGGGATCAAAGTACAGAACCTAATATTGTGCATATTAAAGGGGTAGATGGCAAACAAACATATTATTCATATTATGAAAAAAATTCTGTATTTACTTCACGCCCTGGAAATCGTACAAAGTCATCTAATACCAATTTAGCTAGACAGCAAACAGAACCAAAAAATGCATGGGGGATTAATTACGTTAGTAATAAGGCTAAGGAAGGTATAAGAAGTGCCTCTAGCGGGCCTGGACTTGCAATACGACAATTTTATTTTTAAGAATTAATCTGTAACATTGCCAACATAAAGCTGTCTTGGTCTGCTAATTTTAAAGTCGTCGCTAAGCAACATTTCTTTCCACTGGCTAACCCAGCCAGAGGTGCGAGCGACGGCAAAAATTGGTGTGAACATTGACGCTGGAATTCCAATTGCACTATAAATTATTCCAGAATAAAAATCTACATTTGGAAACAATTTACGCTTGATAAAATATTCTTCTTGCAATGCTTTTGCCTCGATTGTTTGGGCAATTTTTAGCATATTTGCTATTTTTTCATTTTTGTTTTCTAATAGAACTTTATCGCAATATTCCTTTATAACTGTTGCACGCGGGTCGTTATTCTTATAAATTCTGTGCCCAAATCCCATCAATTTAACCTCGCCAGTTTCGGCTTTTTTGATGTAATTATCAATATTTTCAACAGACCCAATCTCTGCAATCATTTTGATAACTTCTTCGTTTGCACCACCGTGTAAAGGGCCCCAAAGTGCCGAAATTCCCCCAATAATCGAAGCAAACATATTAACACCCGTGCTACCAACTGCGCGAACTGCCGAAGTAGAAGCATTTTGCTCGTGATCAGCATGTAAAATAAATAATTTATCCATTGCATTTGTTATATTTTGCGATGGTTTATAGGTTATATCACCATCTTCTGCAAACGATAAATACAAAAAATTCTCACTAAAATCTAAATCTTTTCTAGCATTAATTAATTTTTTACCATTAGAAAATCTATTAATCGATGCAACCAATGCAGCAATCTTTCCAATTGCCAAAATTGCATGTTCATTAATTTGTTCCATTTTTTTGTTTCTATCGGCAATATTATAATCTTTATCGCAATCAACTGCAAGCCTTGCTGTTGCCGCAATCAACATTCCCATTGGATGAGAATTTTTATCAAAACCAGATAAAACATCCGCAATTTTATCAATTGCAATTTGCATACTATCAATAACTTTTGACTGAAATAATGCCAATTCATCAACAGTTGGAAATTTATCAAAAATCAATAAATATGCAACTTCTAAATAGCTTTTATTAGCAACTAAATAAGCTATATCATATCCTCTGTGCATCAAAATACCTGCATTACCATCTATATATGTAATGGTTGATTTGCAAGAAGCTGTTGCCATATATCCGGGGTCAAACGCAAATAATCCACATTCTTTTGCAACTTTGCTAACATCAAAAGCATCTTCTCCAATTGTAGCTTTTAATATAGGTAAATCAACTGTTTTTGTAATACCATTTTTTTCAAATACAAATTTTGCAGAAATATTATCGTTGCTCATTATCATCAAACTAAATTATAAATTATCAAAAATTTACAAATAATTTATTGTCAATAAAATTAATAATTATTTGAAAATAAATAATTCTTGCTTATTAAAATAAGTATTTCAAAAACTGATTAATTAATATAAACATTAAAAATATGTACGCAACAGAACAAATTAGAAATATTGCAATTATTGCCCATGTGGATCATGGTAAAACAACAATAATAGACTCTATGTTGCAACAAAGCGGAACTTTTAGAGATAATCAACAAGTTGATGTTTGTGTGATGGACAGTGGTGACTTAGAAAAAGAACGCGGAATTACAATCATGGCAAAATGTACATCGATTAAAATCGGTGATATGAAAGTTAATATTATTGATACACCGGGACATGCCGATTTTGGTGGAGAAGTAGAAAGAATATTATCGATGGTTGATAGTGTTTTGTTATTGGTTGATAGTTATGAAGGTGTTATGCCTCAAACAAAATTTGTGCTTTCTAAGGCATTAAAATTAGGTTTAAAACCAATTGTTATTATTAATAAAATTGATAAACCAGAAGCAAGATGCGAAGAAGTTGTTAATGAAGTATTTGACTTGTTTTGCACTCTTGATGCAAACGATGAACAACTTGATTTTCCTATTATTTATGCATCAGGTAGAAGTGGTTATGCAAAATTAGAATTAGCTGATGAATCAAAGGATTTACAGCCTTTATTCAATAAAATATTAGCTCATGTTGGGCATCCAAAAGGAGATGCTGCTAGTGGTTTTACATTCTTGGGAACATTGTTAGATTCTGATCCATTTGTTGGTCGTATGCTTGTTGGTAAAATATATAGTGGAACTGCAAAAGTTAATAGCACAATTAAGGTTTTAAATCGTGAAGGCGGAATTGTTGAAAGAGGCAGAATTACAAAATTATTTACATTTAATGGCGTTACTCGTGTTTCTGTTGAACAGGCTGTTACAGGAGATATTGTTATGATTGCAGGTATTACAAAAGCATCTGTTGGTGACACAATTTGTGCTGACGAAATTACTGTGCCATTGCAATCGCAACCTATTGATCCACCTACAATTTCGATTACTTTGAGCGTTAATACATCTCCACTTAGCGGACAAGATGGTAATAAATTGACATCAACTGTTTTGCAAGACAGATTATACAAAGAAGCAGAATATAATGTTGCTATTAAAGTTGAGGAATCTCCAAGTAAAAATGGTTTTGAATTGAGCGGACGCGGTGAATTACAGTTGGGTGTAATTATAGAAACAATGCGTCGTGAAGGTTTTGAAATGTCTGTTGGAAGACCTCGTGTAATTTTTAAAAAAGATAAAGAAACTGGTAAAGTTTTAGAACCAATTGAAGAAACTGTTATTGATGTTGACAGTGAGTATTCTGGTGCTGTTGTTAAAAAGCTTGGTATTCGTAAAGGAGAAATGCAAGATATGCGTGAATCTGCTGGTGGCAAAACTCGTATTGTGTTTCATATTCCATCTCGTGGACTTATTGGGTATCGTAATGAATTTTTAAATGATACTCGTGGAACAGGTGTGTTAAATAGTGTATTTATGGGCTATCAACCGTTTAAAGGAGAAATTGAGCATTATCGTAATGGTGTTTTACTTTCTACAACCGACGGAGAAGCTGTTGCATATGCAATATTTAATTTGCAGGATCGCGGAACAATGTTTATATCTCCACAAGATAAAGTATATGTTGGTATGATTGTTGGTGAGCATAATCGTGATAATGATTTAGAAATAAATATTACAAAAGGTAAGCAATTAACAAATGTGCGTGCATCAGGAACAGATGAGGCTGTTAGATTAATTACGCCAAGAGCATTGACTTTGGAGCAAATGATATCTTATATTGCCGAAGATGAAATGATTGAGGTGACTCCACACTTTTTGAGAATGAGAAAAGTTTATTTGGATCCAAATGATCGTAAAAAATATGGACGCAGTAAAAAAGATATGATTATCTCTGAATAATTTTATTTAATATACATATGTTACCTTATAAACGAATTGTTTATAAAATATCAGGCGAGGCATTGATGGGTGAGCATGGTTTTGGTCATGATTTTGAAACTATGCTAAAAATTGCCAAAGATATAAAAATGATTGTTGATAGAGGTATTGAAGTTTGTATGGTTGTTGGAGGAGGAAATATATCTCGTGGTGCAACTTTGGCAGAACTTGGCCTTAGTCGCACAACTGGTGACCATATTGGAATGCTTGCAACTGTTATGAATGCAATTGCTATGCAAAATATTTTAGAAAAACAAGCAGGCGTCGCAGCGAGAGTTATGTCTGCAATATCAATGAAAGCAATTTGCGAGCCATATGTTCATCGCAGGGCATTGCGTCATTTAGAAAAAAAGCGTATTGTAATTTTTGCAGCAGGCACTGGAAATCCTTATTTTACAACAGATACAGCGGCTACATTAAGAGCGGTTGAAATGGAATGTGATGCAATATTTAAAGGAACGAGTGTTGATGGGGTATATTCTGCAGATCCAAAAAAAGATGAAACAGCTACAAAATTTAATACAATTTCACATCTTGATGTATTAAGCAAAGAATTAAAATTTATGGACACTTCGGCAATTTCTCTTGCAAAAGATAATAATATTCCAATTGTTGTTTTTTCAATAAAGGATGCACTTACCCCACTTTGTAATGTTTTTGATGAGAGGCAATCTTTTAGCACAATTTTAACTAAATAATTATCTATGGGATATTTTTTAGTTTGGTTATTATTGTTTATTGCTGGTTGCAATAATGATAAAATTAGATTGATAAATAGACAAGGAAAGATTATTAATTCTGAGCGTAAAATGCCCTTATACAATCGTCAGATGATAGAGCAAATTAATAAATCGCCTAATCATTATAAAACAGATGATTTTGGTGAAAAATATTATAGCACAGGTAAGGTTGAAACTAGCCCAGTTGTGCAAAATATTGTTAGCGATGCTGTTGATAATGCAAAACATATGCCAACTCATTTTGTTCCAATATCTGATATTAATTTAAATGAGAGTCACTATGCTGTAAAAACAAAAGAAATTTTGTTAGATAAACAAAATCTTATGACAAAGAACGAATATAAGCCTAAAAAAATTATAACTCCAAAACCAATTAAAAAAATTGATAAACCTAAAATAAAAGTTTCTCCGGTTTTTAAAGAAAAAATTAAAAAAATTGATAAACCAAAGATAAAAAATAATCCATCTTTTAAAGAGGCTGCTAAAATAATTGTTCAACCGATTCCTGTAAATAAAATAGAAAATAGTCATAATTTATTTTTTATTAAGATTACAGAACCTGAATCAATTTTATCAATTAGTGATAAAATTAAGGATATAAAACCAATAAGTAATTACATTATTGCCATAGAAAAAAATAAGAATAATGATAATTATCAACTTGTTATTGGTCCGATACCGACACACACAGAGGCTATTAATTTTCAAAAAGATTTAGTTAATAAAGGATATGATAAATCAGTTATTTTAGAAAAATAATGATTAAAACACCATCTTTTTTTTACAGAAAATCACTATTTTTATTTTTATTGTTACCATTTTCATTTATTTTTGCATCAATTGTTATTGCTGTATATTATTGCGGATTTAAACGCAAAAGCCTCAAAAAACCAAAAGTGATTTGTCTTGGAAATTTTATTGCAGGTGGCAGTGGCAAAACCCCAGCTTGTATTTCGATTGCTGATGAATTGAAAAAAATGGGATATAAATGTTGCTTTTTAACAATTGGGTATGGCAGAAAAAACAAAAGAAAACACTTTATTAAAGAGGGAAATCCTGCAAATTTAACTGCCGACATAACTGGCGATGAACCATTGTTGCTTGCAAATATTTGCGATGTATTTGTTGTTAACAAAAGATATGATATTCCTGATTTAATAGAAGAATATGACTATGTTATTTGCGATGATGATCTTTGGGATAAAAGTTTAAAATACGATATTAAAATTGCAATTTTAAGTCAAAGATATGGTTTTGGTAATGAATTTATTTTGCCAGCAGGCCCTATGAGAACATTTAGTTGGCTTGCAAAAATTTTCTCAGATTTTGTATTTATTGTGGAAGATAATTCAAGTTTTGTGCCAACAAAAAAAGTTAAAAAATATATAGAATATTTTGCTAACAAAAATAAATTAGTTTCAGCAAAATTAGTGGCAACATCTGATGCTGATAAAAATAAAAAATACTTAGCTTTTTCTGGGCTTGCAAACAATGAAAAATTTTTTTTAACAGCAAAGGATTTGGGGTATAACATTTTACAATATAAAACATTTGCCGATCATTATGTATATACAAAAAATGATATAAATAATCTTAAAACAATGGCACTAAAATATGATTTAATTTTGATGACAACTGAAAAAGATTTTGTTAAAATTAAAGACTTAATAGGTAATTTTCCTATAGAAATTATCAAAATAAAAATAAATATTTCCAAAGATAATTTAATAAAAATAATAAATGGCTAGCGTATTAATAACAGGTGGAGCCAGTGGGCTTGGCAGGGCAATGGCTATACATTTTGCAAAAAAAGGATACGATATTGCATTGCATTATTTTTCTTCCAATGAAAAAGAAATTATTGAACAAATTTTATCTTTTGGGGTAAAATGCAAGGCATATTATGCCGATTTAACTGCAAATGATATTGATTTTTTTGATCAAGTTGCAAATGATTTTAGTGATTTATCAATTTTAATAAATAATGCATCAATTTTTGATAAAACAAAATATTTAGATATGTTGGCCAATAATTATGAGCAATGTTTTAATATTCATGTTAAAAATCCTTTATTTTTATCGCAAAAATTTGCAAAAATTACCAATGGAAAAATCATTATTAATATATCTGATGCGTTGGCAGAAAAAATTGATACAAAATTATTTATTCACGCATTTAGCAAAAATGCAATGCTGCAAATGACAAAAATGTTATCTAAGGAATTTGCCCCAAGAATACGAGTTAATGCAATTTGCCCTGGATATATTTACGATAAAGGTGAAAATAATGCCACAGAAGATGATGTTTTGGCTGCAATAGATTATCTGATTTTGAGTAAACATATAACGGCAGAAATTTTACATATATAATTCTTGCATATAAATTTTTATATTACATAATTTTGTTATCTTATTTTGTATATATGTTGTATAGCGATAATAATTTAGATAAATTTTTTACCAACTCAAATGTTGCAGAATTTTGTGTAAAAAAAGCGTTAAAAATTATACCAAAAAAAAATAGAGAAACATTTGTTGAGCCATCTGCTGGAGGTGGAGTATTTTTGCAATTTTTAGATAATTTTATTGCATTCGATATAGACCCGATAGGTAAAAATATAATAAAACAAAATTTTTTAGATTTAGAAAAAATAGATTATAATCAAAAAAATACCACAATAATTGGCAATCCGCCTTTTGGTTCTTGTTCTAATCTGGCTATAAAATTTTTTAATAAATCGGCAGAATTTGGTTGTTATATTGCATTTATTGTGCCAAAAACATTTCGTAAAATATCGGTTCATAATAAGTTAAATAAATATTTTCATTTAATAAATGATATCGATGTTCCTGATGATAGTTTTGTTTATAATGGAGATAAATATTCGGTTCCTTGTTGTTTTCAGATTTGGCAAAAAAAAGATTTTGTCAGAGAGAAGCCTGTTATAAAAAACGATATTATAGATTTTGTAACCAAAGATGATGCGCAATTTGCAATTCGTAGAGTTGGCGGAAGAGCCGGTAAAATATTAGATGGGCTGAATTATAATGCAAATAGCACTTACTTTTGTAGGGCAAAAAATGATGATATGCTTGAAAAGATAAAAACCGTTTTGCAAAATACCGATTTTTCAAATATTGTCAACAGTACGGCAGGGGTGAGAAGTTTGAGCAAACAAGAATTGATTATGGAGCTAAATAAGGGAATGCAAAACTATGTTTAAAAAAACAACATTCAATATTGATACAATATATTTATCTGATTTGTCTAATTCTTTGCAATTTGGGTCAATACCAATTGCTGTTTTATATAATATTTTTAAAGATGGTAGGCTGTCTGGGTTGTTAATAGAGCACTTAATTGAGTCGATGTTTTTGAATTTAACGCGATTAAAACAAGAAAATTCGTCACTGGATTTTATAGACTCTAAGGGTGGCAGATATGAGGTTAGAGTTATAACTAAAAATGGAGTAAAATTTATACCCTCACATATGATTGGAAAAGGGCGCAAATTTAATCAAGAAGGTTTTGATGAAAAATTAGCACAAATAGATTATTTTTTATTGTGTGATGTTAATAATTTTCCAAAGATTTCAATCTTTACAATTAAAAATAATCATAGTATTGTATTAAAAAAGGAAATAAAATACGATAAAATATTGCCAATTTTAGATGATTTATTAAAAGAAAAAACAATAATAAATATAAAATATGATTAATGTTATTATTTTAGCAGCAGGAAAGGGCACAAGAATGAAGTCGGATTTGCCAAAAACATTACATAAATTGCTTGGCAAAACAATGCTAGATATGGTTTGTGATTTGGGGCTTTCGCTTGGTAAAAATGTGAATGTTGTGGCGGTTATTTCTGATGAAATGGAGCCTGTTTTGGTTAAAAACAAAAATGTTAATTATGTTGTTCAAAAAGATAGATTAGGAACGGGTCATGCGGTTAAAATTGCATTAGATTTGTTGCAAAAAGATTACGATACAACCCTTATTTTATATGGCGATACGCCTTTAATAAGCAAAGAAATTGTGCAAGCAAAAATCCACAAACTGACCGAATGCGATTTGGTTGCAGGAGCATTTGAGATGGCGGATATTAGCCAAAAATATGGTAGATTAATTGTTGAAAACGAACAAATTAAACAGATTATTGAATATAAAAATGCCAGTGAAGATGTTCGTAGTATAAGACTTTGTAATTCTGGAATTTATGCCGTTAAAACTGATATTTTGGCAAATTTGGTAAATAAAATACAAAAAAATGAATTGTCGCAAGAATATTATTTGACCGATTTAATTGAATTGGCAAACAAAGATGGGCTTGTTTGCAAATATATAAAATGCAATGAAGACGATTTATTGGGGGTAAATTCGCAAAAAGATTTAGCAACAGCAACTGCAAAATATCAAGATAAATTAAGAGATTTGCATATAGAAAATGGAGTAAAAATGATTGATCCAAAGATGGTTTATTTTTGGGGCGACACAAAAATTGAAGCACACACCACAATTGAACCATTTGTGGTTTTTGGTGCGAATGTTGAAATTGGGGCAAATTGCACAATAAAAAGCCATTCTAATATTGAGGGTTGCAAAGCAGAAAACGATGTTGTAATTGGACCTTTTGCACGAATTCGCCCTGATACAATTTTAAAAAATGGTGCTAAAATTGGCAATTTTGTTGAAATAAAAAATTCTATAATAGGCAACAAATCAAAGGCAAATCATTTGTCTTATATTGGTGATAGTCAAATTGGCGATGACACAAATTTTGGTGCAGGTTCAATAACTTGCAATTATGATGGTTTTAAAAAACATAAAACAATCATCGGAGATAATACTTTGATTGGTGCAAATTGCAGCCTTATTGCCCCCGTTAATATTGGAAACAATTGTGTTATTGGCGCTGGGAGCGTAATTACAAAATCTGTTGAAGATGGTAATTTGGCAGTGACTCGTGGTGAGCAAAAAGTGTTAGAAAGTGGTGGAATTAAATATAATAATAAGAAAAATATATGACTTTTTTAGAAAAACTAGCGGCATTAAAAATTGAAATGCCAAATGCACCAGACCCAGTAGCAAATTATATTAATGTTAAACAGGTTGGATCTCAGATTTTTGTTTCGGGTCAACTTTCAACAAAAAATGGTGTGTTAATAAAAGGGCAAATGGGTGATGGAACAACTATTGAAGCTGGATATGAAGCGGCAAAAAGTGCAACATTGAATATTTTTGCACAATTGCAAAAAGCGGGAATTAATCTTGATAAAATAGAGTGTGTTCGTTTGGGGGTTTTTGTTTCGTCGGCACCAAATTTTTTTGGTCATTCAAAAATTGCAAATGGTGCATCCGATTTTATGATTGAAATGCTGGGCGAAAAAGGCAAGCATACCCGAGTAGCAGTTGGCGTTGCAGCCTTGCCTTTGGGGGCTCTTATTGAGATTGAATCAATTTTTATTTTATAAATAATATGAAAATTATAATTGGCTCGGATCACAGGGGTTTTAATGTGAAAAATAAAATTATCAAAGATTTACCATTTGATTTTATTGACTGCGGAACAAATTCTGTTGAGCGTTGTGATTATACCCAAATTGTTAAAAATGTTGTAGATGAAATGTATAAAACAAATACAAAATTTGGTGTTTTAATATGTGGTAGTGGTGTTGGTGTATCAATTATGGCAAATCGTTTTAACAATATTCGTGCCGCACTTTGCTATAATACACAAGTTGCAATTGCAAGCAGGCAACATAGCGATGCCAATATGGCTTGTTTTGGTGCTGATTTTATGAGCGAAGATGATATTAAAGAACGAATTATATCTTTTGTTGAGACTGATTTTTTAAATATAGAGCCTTATATATCTCGTATAAAAACTTTAAATTAGGGCATTATATTTTATATTGCAATTTAAAAAATTGTTTTAACTATTTTGGTAAACATAATATATTATTGAATATGGCAGAGCAAAGAGCGGTTGTTGCAGAAATGGATGCAATTTTAGGACAAGAATTTAAAATTTTAGATCATGGATTTGTTCGTGTAATCGACTACATGGGGACTGATTCATCTATTGTTCAGGCAGCTAGGGTTTCATATGGGGATGGCACAAAAACCGTCAATCAAGATGCGGGATTAATCAATTATTTATTGCGTCATAAACATACAACTCCGTTTGAAATGTGCGAGATTAAATTTCATGTAAAAATGCCAATTTTTGTGGCAAGACAATGGGCTAGACACAGAACAGCAAATGTCAATGAAATTTCTGGCAGATATTCAATCATTGCAGATGAGTTTCATGTGCCAGAAATACACGAAATTTGCGAGCAATCAAAGGGTAATAAACAAGGCAGAGATAAGCCGTTAAACACAGATACGGCAATTGATATTCAAACAAAAATTCGCGAACAAGGTGTTGATGCTTTTGCTATGTATAACGAATTTTTGGCCGAATCAAATATGGCTCGCGAATTATCAAGAATCGTGTTGCCACAAGGTGCATATACCGAAATGTATTGGAAGATTGATTTGCATAATTTATTGCATTTTTTACATTTGCGTGCCGATACTCATGCTCAACAAGAGATTCGTGTTTATGCTATGCAAATGCTAGAAATTGTTAAAATGTGGGTGCCATTAACATATTCGGCATTTGTTAATTATCGTCAAAAAGCTGTGCATTTTTCTGCCTTAGAAATTGAAAAAATAAAAGAACTTCTTGATGTGCAAAAGGTTCAAGATTTTATCGTTCAAAGTGATCAAGAAAAAGGTGAATTAAAAGAACTTGGGCAAAAATTACAAAAGTTGATATGAAAACTGCAATTGTTTTATTTTGCGATGATTTTAGAACAAAAGATAATCCTGCACTTTATTATGCCTGCCAAAAATATGATAATGTAATTCCGGTTTTTATTTATAATCAAAACTATTTAGGCAGAAAAATTGGCAGTGCAGCCAAGGTTTTTTTGCATAATGTTTTGATTGGTTTTAACAATTTATTGGGCGATAAATTAGTTATAAAACAGGGCGATATTATTAAAGAATTAGCCGATATTACCAATAAAATGCCAATAGATGCGATTTATTTCAACAAGTCTTTTTCGGCACAACAGATGGAATTAGAAAAAAATATTGGTATTATTTTTGCAAATTTAGATATTGGTATTTTTAATGGCAAAGTTTTATTTGAGCCTGAAAAAATCAAGACAGGTGCTGGTTCATATTTTAGAGTTTTTACTCCATTTAGCAAGGAATGTTTAAAAAATAAAGATTTAATTGGCGAAAGTTTGCCAGAACCTATAATAAATTCTGTGCATACAATAGATTCTTTGTCTGCTCATGATTTAGAATTGTTGCCACAAAAAGATTGGCATATAGATTTAATAAAAAACTGGTCTTTTGATTACGATAAAATTAAAAGTAATTTTTTAGATTTTGTCAACAATAAAATGGATTTTTATAACGAAAATCGTAATATTCCCGCTTCAAATGGCAGCACAAATTTATCGCCATATTTGCGATTTGGTGTTATGAGCCCAAGATTTTGTTTTAATATAGCTTTTTTTAGGGAGCAATCGCCAAATCAATTTATTTTAGAGATTTTATGGCGAGAATTTGCATATCATGTTGCATTTTTTAATCACAACATATCTACCAAAGAATTGCGGCCAGAATATGCTAATTTTAAATGGGATAACAATCAAATTTTGCTAGAAAAATGGCAACAAGGCAAAACAGGTTTTGATTTTGTGGATAGCGGAATGATAGAAATGTATAAAACAGGCGTTATGCACGGCAGAACAAGAATGGTTGTGGCATCTTTTTTGATTAAAGATTTGCTGATAGATTGGAAAAAAGGCGAAGAATGGTTTTGGGATTGCCTAATCGATGCAGATTATTGCATCAATCCGTTTTCGTGGCAATGGGTTTTTGGCAGCGGTTTTGATTCTGCTCCATATTTTAGAATTTTTAACCCAGAATCGCAAAAAGAAAAATTTGATCCAAACAACACTTATTGTGCCAAATGGCTTAACAAAAAAAATGACAAAATTGTCGACCATTCCACACAAAGAGACATTGCATTGCATAGATATAAAAGTATTTTGGCTAAGGATATTGCGTGCGATAATAGCCAAAATAATTGATTTTAAAAACACAAATATGGATTTTTCTTTTGTTATTGTTAATGCTTTACCTCAAATACAGCCCGCAGAATCTATATTTTTTTGGTGGCAGATTATTACTATCATTACAATAGGTGCCGCATACTGTTTTGATGAAAAAGATAATATATATAAATTTAAATGGTATGATTATTTTGTTTTGGGCTTTATTTTGTGTGCATTTATTGGTATTTACTATGCACTAAATAGTGGGCTAACTTTGATAAGTGGGTTGCTTGCCGTTTATGCCTTGTTTTATAGCACAATGAGTGCAAATTATAGTTCAAGAAAGGTGGTTATAAACAGCTGGGCAGAAAAAGCCGTAGACCATTTGAGGCAATATAAAGATAGCGATTTGGCGGTAAAAGTTGCACGAATGCAATTGGTTGATAAACCTAACTATTTTAAGGTTCGCGATGTTTTGTGGTATAGATCTAATAAGCAAGAATTGGCAGAGAAAAAATTAGATGTAATATATAATTATGAAACTAAAAAAATTGTTATTCAAATTAATCACAAACCTATCATAACAAACGAATATAGTGTGAATAACCCGACAGAATGGATAAAAATTTATGCCAAATTAGATATAGAGCAATATACCGCTCAGCTTATAAAAACAGAATTTGAAGTTATGGCAAAGAATGGTGTTTTTGCTGGAACAAAAGTTCGTAAAAAATGGAAAGATCAGGAGAAAAAAGTTGATTATGAATGGCAAAATGAAGCAAAATTTCAATATCTATGGCTACACTGTGCCCAACTAGTTAAAGCAAGACTACAAGGTGTCAAGTTTGCTGGTACAGAATTACAATGTGCTAATCTTTTTGAGGCACAATTACAAAATGCTTGTCTTTGCAGTACGAAGTTACAGGGGGCTAATCTTGTTAAGGTGCAATTACAAAATGCTTGTCTTTTTAAGACATTGCTACAAGGGGCTAATATTGATGAAGCAAATTTACATGGCACTATTATTCCGCGTTATAACCCAGAAATAAACAGGTTTGATAAAATCTTACTAACAACAGCAATACTCGACGAATCTAATTATTATAAATCTTTTTTACCAGATTTTGATGGGGTAAAAAATATTGACTCAGCAATATTCAGCGATGATGAAGAAACAAACAAAAAAGTTATAGCAAAAATAAAACAAAAGTATAAATTGCCATAACCCCACCGTTTCGTATTCACTCAACTTCCTCCCCTTCAACGGGGAGGCAAGAAAATAAGTCTCACCGTTGAAGGGGAGGATAAATTACAAAAGCAATTAGGTGGGGTTGTTTTAATAAAATCTAATTGCCAATTCTAGCTTATGTATCCATAGCCCAAAAAACACAGATTGATCCTGATTTGTCGGCCTGCCTTCTTGATAAACTCCGTTAGCATCGGTAATTTGATTTTTATTATCGGCAGTTCCCGTATAGATATATTGTAGCTTATAGCCAAAAGAAATAATAGTTTTGTTGTCTGGCAGCATATAATTGGCACCTAGATATAAATTGGCAACTGGCCACAATAATGCGTTATTATTATAGTTTAGTGGCATAAAAAACGCCACACCGCCACCCACACCAATTGTTGGCCAAATTTTTAAATTTTGATATGGATCCACATAAATGTTCATTGTTGAGGCAAATAAATTACCATCAAAAAAATCTTTTGGCAAAACAAAATTTGCCCCCGGACTACCACTTTGTGTCGCAACATCGCCTATGTTTCCATATAGATATGTCCATGTTACATCAAGATGAGATCTTACCCAGCTATTTATTTGCCAGCCTGCAAAAATACCAAGTTCAATAGATGGCAAATAAGTTTTATTTGTGCTAAATGTTGTATAATTAATAAAACTGTTGTCTCCTGTTGCATTTGCTACCGCGACATTAGAAGGTCTCTCTTCGCTGCCATTTATTGCGGTTGTTCCAACCATCATAAACGATATTAAAAAACCCTTATATGGCCCAGTTGGTCTTGTTGCAACTTGCTCATCGGTGATTTTCATTGTTGAAAAAAAATCAGATATTGGACGATTTATATTTTTAAAAATAGATAAACCTTGGCTTCCTCTATCTTTAATTTTTGATGTAATGCTATCTTCTGAATTTTGTTCTATTTTTTGGATATTTTCTTTCTCAATATTTTTAGCAACACTTTCTGTTATTTGCTGTTTTGTTCTGTTTTGCACAGAATGCCTTATATTTGATGTTTGTATAAAATATGGATTTTCTATTTGAGTTTCGGTTATTGGTTTATTTTTTTTACCATAATATAATTCTTGATGTGTTTTACCTATATCTTTTTCAACATTACTATATAAATGTTTTGTTTTTGGTGTTATTCTAATATTTTGATTTTTGTTATATTTATCCACAAAAGGAGTGACGGACTGAGGGCTTGCCAAGGCTATATTACATGCTAATATTGATAATATAAAAATTTTCATATTATTCTTTGTTGCTTAATTTGTGTTGCCACGCCAAATGTTAAAATTAGCAAATGCAAAAAGCCAAATCCACAAAACATCAACAACAATGGTATTAAAAATTCTATATCAATTGCAATTCCTGCCCTTCTCATTATGCTTGCTGGCTGATGAAGTGTATTCCAGTATTCCACAGATAATTTAATTATTGGAATATTTATTGCACCGATTAAAGAAAAGATTAATAAAATTTTATGTTTTGCAGGGTTATTTTCTTGTAAATCATTTATAACAATATATGCACAAAATGTTAAAAATAAACATAACATCGATGTTAATCGTGCATCCCAAACCCAAAAAACTCCCCAAGCTGGTTTACCCCAGAGACTTCCTGTTATAAGAGATAATGCACAAAATATCGCACCATTTTTTGCTGATTGCAATGCTATAAAATCAAATAAAACAATTTTTTTGATAAATAAAATTATCAATGAAACGCAAAGAGAAATATAAATCAACATAGAAATCCAACTAAATGGCACATGGATAAACATCATTTTTATTAATATTCCGTGCTGATAATCTTGTGGCGAAATAAAGCTAAAATAAAGACCAGATCCTAAAAATAAACTAGATAATATAAAAAAAGAATATACAAAAATATGTTGTTTTTTTTGAAAAAAATATGGATTAAATATTTTTAAGAACATTATTTTTTTTATATAATACAAATATCAATAATAAGTGAAATATTTTTTTAAATGCAATCTTTAATTATATTGATATTTGCTATAAAATATTCAATATATCCATCAATTCCTTTGTTGTATTCAATTGTTATACCATCTGAATCTATGCCTGCAATATTAATATTTTTATTTTTTATTTCTTGGGCGATTTTTATTTCTTCGTTAATATCAAATAATAAGCAAATTTTTTGCATTTTAGCGATATCTATCATTTTAGATAGATTTTTTGGCAATAAACCATGCTCGTGATGATCTGATAACTCGGAACAATAATTTAATTTATAATCTGTTTTTAAGTAATAATAAGCATCATGAATTCCAAAAAATATTTTATCATCAAAAGAATATTGTGGTAAATTATGTAATTTTTGCTTAGAAAGATCATAATTTTTATCAAATATTGTTTTTTGTTCTGGCATTAAAAGAGTTAATTTTTGAAAAATCGCATCCAATACAAGCTCTGTCTCTAAGGCAGATAACCAAAAATGCACATTTGATTTATCAAAAATATCAGCAGAATTTATATCATTTTTATTTATAATTCCATATAAAGAAGGTTCATTATTTTTTGATAGAAAAAATAATATTTTTGCAGTTTTTAGTTCTTCAACAACATCTGGCTGTATAACATGATTATGAAAATTTCCATTATTAAAACCAATAACTTTAACGCTACCAACATCTCCAACAATAGCTTTGATTAAGCTTGCAATTGCTGGATTGCTTGCAAAGAATATATTTTTTGTTTGTTTTATGTCGTTTTTTAGAAAAAAAGCCGTAGATAAAAAAGCAATAGATAGCAATAAAATTATAATAAAATATTTTTTCATAATTAAGATGTATAAAATAAAGGATCTACTGGTTTGTTTTCTTTTATTTTATAGGGCTGTAATCCAATAATAACAGGTAAAACTGATGCAACAAAAATTGAACCAAAAGTTCCGATAATAATTCCAAAACCAACTACAATTCCAAAATTTCTAATTGATTCATTATGAAAAAATAAAATACCAAATACCGCCAAAAGAGTTACAACTGATGTTATGATGCTGCGTTTAATTGTTTGCTGAATACCCAATCCAACACAAAAACTAACTGTTTTTGAGAGATTGCTCATTAAATTGTATCGAATTCTATCGTAAATAACAACAGTATCATTAATACAATATCCAATAATTGTTAAAAATGCAGCCATCATAGTTAAATCAAATTCTAATTTGAAAAAACTAACAAAACCAGCAGAAATAATAACATCTTGAACCAAAACTAATACACCAGAAATTGCAAAATGTTTGTTAAATCGTATAGACATATAAACAGCAATTGCCATAAATGCAAATAAAATTGCCATAATTGATTGTTTTGCTATTTCTTGACTAACTTGGGGGCCAATATTATCTATTCTTTCAAATGTAAATGGATCGTTCTTAAGAACTATACCAATTGAATCTTTTATAAGCTCTAATTTACTAATATTTTCTGTCAAAGGAAATCGAATCGTAACAAATCTTTCCTCGCTTATTTGGCTTGAAAAAGTTAATTTTTTATCAATATTTTTAATTTGTTCAGATAATTTTTCATTAAAAATATCTAAATTAATCGGATTTGAAGATTTAATTTCAATCAAAGTTCCGCCAACAAATTCAACACTTTTGTGCATCCCTTTAAAGGCAACCAAGCATAACGAAATTGCAACAAAAAATATCGATACACCAAAAGATATTTTTTTATATTTTAAGATTTTATCTCCAATCATATGATTTTTTTTAATATTGCTAATTTTAGTATTTTCTATATAATAATTATATTACATAGTATTTTTTTAAAAAGCAATACAAATTATTGGATCGATATCTCTAAAAAATTAGTCCCATTTAACAAGTGGAGGCAAAGACATAAACATACCATCTGGATTTCCACCCGTCATTAGTCCAAATTTTATTCCACGATCGTATATCAGATTAAATTCTGCATATCTTCCTCGACGAATAAGCTGATAATCTCTATCTTTTTCTGTCCATTCTGTATTTAAATATTTTTGCACAAAAAAATCATAAATTTTACAAAAATTATCTCCAATATCTTGGGTAAAAGACCAATTCTTATCAAAATCTGTGTTTAAATAATCAAAAAAGATACCACCAACACCACGCTTTTCATTGCGATGTTTTATTGTAAAATATTCATCACATTCGGCAGAAAATTTTGGATAATATATTGCATCATGTTTATCGCACATATTTTTAATCATTTCGTGAAATTTGTCCGTATCTTCATCGTATTTATATATTGGATTTAGATCAATAGCGCCGCCAAACCAAGTAGAATTTTGTGTAGACAAACAGCGAACATTCATATGAATTGGTGGCATAAATGGATTTTTTGGATGAGCTACAAGCGATAATCCGCTTGCCCAAAATGTTTTATCGTTACCAACATTTGGCATATTTTTTGCCAAATCATCTATTAATGTTCCATAAACTGTTGATATATTTACACCTATTTTTTCAAAAATATCTCCATATAAAACAGAAATTATCCCGCCACCGCCATCTTCGCGAATCCATGGTTTTTCTTCAAATTTTCTAT
This sequence comes from Rickettsia typhi, assembly GCA_945876965.1. Taxonomy (GTDB): domain Bacteria; phylum Pseudomonadota; class Alphaproteobacteria; order Rickettsiales; family Deianiraeaceae; genus CAMCQG01. Next base: position 5,046 of record CAMCQG010000011.1, on the reverse strand, counting down.
CATCAATAGACTCAATATAATTTTTTATTTTAGAGGCAAGATTTGAAAAATAATTAGAAATATTTGTTTTTTGATAATCTGCTAACATATTAAAATGATAAAAAGGCGTAAGGATGACTATATAAAATTGAAACAGCGATTGCTTCAAAAATACATACCAAGGCTATCAATAATATAGCCCTTTTCTGTTTTCTTTGCAAAAAATTAGGTCTTGCATGCTCTTGTTGATGTTGTGCAATGTTTAATTTAGCACAAATAGTTGTAAATAATAATGATACAAAAAAAACAACAAATCCAACTTCTTGTACGGCAGTAAAAAATCCCTTTTTGACCAATAAAAATAATGTGCAAAAAACAATAATTACAAAAGATATCTTGCCTCCGTATAAAATAATAAAATTATTAATACTTGATACTGATAATATTTTTTTCATAATTTAAATTCAGATTCTTTGTTTCTATAATCAGACAATAATGCTTCTTTTTCATATAAAATATCTTCATTTTTATCGATATTGTTGTCACCAGGGTGTATCATAATTTCCATCTCATGAAACCCGAATGGTACTTTTAAATTTTTTACCAAATCGGATGTAATTTTACCAGTATATAGAATACTAAAAAAATATGGTGACTTAATTTTATAAGAACCGTTAAATAAACCACACAAACGCAAAATAATTAATTTTATTATACCGCCATCAAATAAAAAACTAATATTTTTACAATAAAAAATAGATTTAATAATGCTCTCGTTTATAACACGAACTCTCGAAATTTTTCTTATTTTTGCTACATTTTTTACAACAGAAAAAATACGAGGAATAAAATGAACATGGCGATGCCCATCAATATGAGAAATTGGTAGATTTTTTAATAAATCAAGCTGTGCATTTAATTCTTTATCAACCTCTGCAACAATGCCATTATTTTTTATTACAGCTAATAATAAACCAATAAATCCAAGTTTAAAATTGTTATTTACATCAGTTAAAATTGGTAATTCTTTATGCCCCAAAACACTTGGTCCAGTTGTTAAATTAAAATGCAATCCAGCTGATATTTGTGGATTCTTTTTGCAAAAATCTATTGCTTCTTTTGTATATTTTGCTTTTGCAAAAATGCTTACAGAATTAAGTCTACCTTCGTTTATCATTCTTTCTATTGCATTTTTAACACCAAGACTAATACCAAAATCATCTGCGTTTATAATAACTTTTTTTGTCATTTATATCTCAATTAATACTTTTTTTTATTATAATTTAATTTTAATGTCAATATAATATATTTTTAATAAAATGTACAAAAACTCCAATTAGAGATATAAAAGTTCCAATCCAAAGCAATTGGATTCCGGGTCTGTAAGCAACATGTAAATGCAGCTTTATATCACTTTTATCTGCTGTATCAGCACCATTAATAGCAATGTAAATATCGTCAATGCCATCTTTTAAGGTTGATGTTTCTGACGAAAATGTATTTTCAATTGGATAAAATCTTGTTTCCGGAGTTATAACTCCAATATTTTTTACAATTATTTCTGCTTTTCTGATAAGATAATTTTTGCCATAATCATAATTTATTTTTTGTAAATAAACTTCATATTTGCCAATATTTACTGGTTTTTTTGTTAAAATAATATCTTTTTCAAAGCCAATACTAACAGGTAAAATAAGTCCAATTACAATCAACGCAAAGCCACCGTGTGCCCATAGCATAATTGCAAAAACTTTAAAATTTTTAGCTAATAAAACTGATGAAAATAAAATTGCAACAGTAAAAAATGCCCCAAAAATAAACAACAAACCAATACTAAAATTAAAATTATATCTATAAAAAAAAGCTACAACTAAAAAAATAAATATTGCAATTGAAGTTGCGATTTTTTTAGCATCAAATTTAGTTTTAAAAATAGGTGCAATACCAGATAAAATAAGACATAAAAATGCTGGTGCAAAACAAACCATGTTAAAAAATTTAGCATCAATTGTAGAATTTTTAATAAAAAATGGCGTTATTGTGCCTATTGTTATAAAAATCGCTATAATAATCAATAATATATTTGATAACTTTATTATTTCTAACCCACTACTTGGCAACTCAACATCAGATATTAGCCTTAAATACTTAGATTTATAAAAAATTAATACAGTAATTGCAATCAACATTGCAACTATAACTAACATTCCAATCCACCTAGTATTATCCTGACTAAACGAATGTAAAGATATTAATTTGCCAGACCTAACCAGTGCCGTACCAAACATTGAAGCCAAAAAGGATATAGATCCTGATAAAATAACGGTTTTTCTAAAAATAGGCTGTTTTTGTGCAACCAAATTCGCATGAAACATAATTGTCATAATAATCCAAGGAATTATCGAAATATTTTCAACAGGATCCCACGACCAAAAACCACCCCAGCCAAGCTCACGATATGCCCAATTGCCTCCCAAGATTATTCCGCCAGTTAGCATCATCCATGCAAATGTTATCCACGGATGAAATGCAACAAAAAACTCTTTTTTTTCAAGATTTGTTTTAGCAACTAATGCCAACGAAATTGCAAATAAAATGCCCGTTCCAACATATCCAAAATATAACTTTGGCGGATGAATTGCAACAAATGCATCTTGCAAAACTGGATTCATGCCAAGCCCATTTATAAATTCTCCATCTGTTAACGAAAAGGGGTTAGAAATGGTCACAATATAAATAAGCAACGCAAAAATGGTAAAATTATTAATTTTTAATGCGAATTTTATTATATTTTCATCAAATTTTGAAAACTTTAAAAATACAATCGCATAAATTTGCATAATAAGCACCCAAAACAACATTGAACCTTCGTGATGCGACCAAACCGCAGAAATTTTATAAATTAAAGGTTGCAAAACGCTAGAATTATTAAAAACACTACTAATTGAAAAATCACCAACAATAAAAGCAAAAACCAAAACCAAAAATGTTGCTGAGATAGAAAAAAATTTGATAATTTCTATTTTTTTATAATATTTTGTATCAAAAAAACCAAAAAGCGAAACAATACAAGATAATATTAGCCCAAAAAAACCAAAAAATCTAATTATTGTCATTATTTTAGTAATATAAATCTTGGTTGGGGCGGGAGGGATCGAACCTACGAATCACGGGATCAAAACCCGTTGCCTTACCACTTGGCTACGCCCCAATTTGTAGCAATTGTTCATTAATATATGATGTTAATTTAAAAAGCAATAAAATAAAATTTTTATCAAACATAATGATAATCACTATAAAATATTATCTTTTTTTCGCATCAATTGACATTCTAGCCATAGCTCGTTTCCATAATTTATTGTCCATTGCTGGGCTACCAGAATAAATTGCTCCGTCTGGAATGTTTCCGTTAATCCCACTTTGTGCCGTAATTACAACCTGATTACCAATTTTTATATGCCCAGCAACGCCAACTTGACCAGAAAGAGTGGTTAAATTGCCAATTTCTGTGCCACCAGCAATACCAACCTGAGCAACAATTGAGCAGCCAAGCCCTATGTTAACATTATGACCTATTTGCACCAAATTATCAATTTTTGTATATTTGCCAACAATTGTATCGTTTATTGCTCCGCGATCGATGGTTGTGTTGCTGCCTATATCAACAAAATCATCAATAAAAACACCACCCAACTGAGGAACATCTATTACTTGCATTGTAGCAATATCAAATGCAAAACCATATCCTCTTTGTCCAATTTTTGCACCAGAATAAATATGACAATTGCTACCTATTTTAGCAAATTCAATAACAGCATTATAGTCAACAGTTGTGTTATCACCAATTTGAACTCCATATCCAATAACAGAGTTTGATTTTATAACAACATTATCTCCTAAAATAACCCCATTTTTAATAATAGCTCCATCTTCAACAATACAATTTTTACCAATTTGAACATTTTGTCCAATTCTTGCATATTCTGATATTTGAGATTCAAAACCTTGCATATTTATTTGATCAAGATAATCGATTTTAATTTTATACATCATTTCTGCTGTTTGTGAATAAGCAAAATAAGGGTTATCATGTTCTAAAATAATAGATTCGGTTGACGCATCTTTTGTGTCTTTTGGGTTGCAAAATATAAAGCTTGCTTTTGAGTTTTTAAAATCGCTAGAATATTTACGATTATGAAAAAATGAAATATCTCCATTTTTTGCATCTTTTAATGTATCAATATCATTAATATTTATTGTTGTATCGCCGATTATATTGGCAGAAGTTTTTTCAATAATATTTTGTAGACTGATTGTATTTTTTATAAAAAATCGTTTGTTAACTCCCATTTTATATTAGATAATATATGGTATAATATATAATTATAAATTTTAATTGCAACTTAAATTTATCATATAAAAATAATCATGTTTAATAAGTTTATTACATGTCAGATTCAGAAAATACAATAAATAGAAGAGAGTTCGTAAATTTTTGTGCTATGGGAATGGCTGTGGTCGGTGCTGCAACGGTTGCGGTTCCACTGCTTGATTCTTTAAATCCATCTGCCGATGTTTTAGCTATGTCTAGCATTGAGGTTAAAATTTCATCTGTGCAACCCGGCCAAGAAATGCGAGTAATGTGGAGGGGGAAACCTATATTTATAAGACGAAGAACGGCAGAAGAAATAAAAATGGCACAAGATATGCAAATTGCATCTTTGATAGACCCACAACTTGATAGCGATCGAGTGCAAAAAGGTAAAGAAGAGTGGCTTATTTTGATAGGTATTTGCACTCATTTAGGTTGTGTTCCTCAGGCGGTTTTTAGTCAGGCTGATGATGGTTGGTTTTGCCCTTGCCATGGATCAAAATATGATACATCTGGTCGTGTTGTTCACGGTCCTGCGCCATTAAATTTAGCGGTTCCTCCGTATCAATTTATAAATAATGATACAATCAAAATCGGATAAAAAATAATTAAATTAATTTTTAATATATAAATTATTATTATTTATTCTTTTAATTAGTTGATATTTCATATAAAAGAAATAAAAATATATATAT
>CAMCQG010000010.1 GCA_945876965.1 Rickettsia typhi | reverse complement strand
AAAAAAATATGATTTAAATATTTATGTTGCTTTTTAAAAAAATAAAAATAGATTTTTTTTGCTTAGTATAAAAAATATGCCAAATAAAACAAAAGAAATAACAATGAATTTCGGCCCACAACATCCAGCGGCGCATGGCGTGTTAAAGCTTGTTTTGAGTCTTGATGGTGAGGTCATTAAAAGAGCAGATCCTCATATTGGTTTTTTACACCGTGGAACAGAAAAGCTTATAGAATACAAGACTTATATGCAGGCTTTACCCTATTTTGATAGGCTAGATTATGTGTCTCCAATGTGTCAAGAGCATGCTTTTTCTTTGGCGGTTGAAAAGCTACTTGGGGTTGAAGTTCCAATTCGTGCACAATATTTGCGTGTTCTTTTTTCCGAAATAACACGAATTTTAAATCATATAATGGCGGTTACAACTCAGGCATTAGATATTGGTGCAATGACCCCGCTTTGTTGGCTTTTTGAAGAAAGAGAAAAAATGATGGAATTTTATGAGCGCGCTTCTGGAGCAAGAATGCATGCAGCGTATATTAGGCCGGGCGGGGTTCACAAAGATGTTGATGGCAAATTATTTGATGATATTTTAAATTTTTGCACAGTTTTTGAAGAGCGATTAAAAGATACGGATAGTATTTTATCTGATAACAGAATTTTTAAACAACGCCTTGTTGGAATTGGAATCGTAAGCAAAGAAGAGGCATTAAATCGTGGTTTTACAGGTGTTATGCTTAGAGGTTCGGGGATTGCTTGGGATTTACGAAAATCACAGCCATATGAAGTTTATGATAAAATGGATTTTCAAATTCCTGTTGGAAAAAACGGCGATTGCTATGATAGATTTTTGATTAGGATGCTCGAAATGACAGAATCTGTCAAGATTATAAAGCAATGTATCTCAGAAATGCCAAATGGAGAAATTATGACAGGTGATAGAAAAATTGCACCACCAAGTCATGAGGAAATAAAAAATTCAATGGAAGCTCTTATTCAGCATTTCAAATTATATAGCGAGGGATATCATGTTCCAAAAGGTGAAATTTATACAGCTATTGAGGCACCAAAGGGAGAATTTGGTGTTTATTTGGTTTCTGATGGAAGCAATAAGCCGTATCGTTGCCATATAAGAGCCCCTGGTTTTGCTCATTTGCAAGCACTTGATGCGATGGCAAGCGGTCATTTATTATCTGATGTTGTGGCGATTATTTCGACACAAGATGTTGTTTTTGGTGAAATTGATAGATAAAAAAATATGAATTCATTTATAAAATTACAAAATTTAAGTGTAGAAGGTTTTAATGTAAATGCTGGTAGAATGGGTATTAAACATAGATTAATAAATATTTTTAATACAAGAGAAAAAAAATTAAATTGTGATAAGAAAATTAAAATATTAAAAAATATTAATTTTGAGGCAAAAAAGGGTGATAGAATTGGAATTTTAGGTGCAAATGGTTGCGGTAAAACATCTTTACTGAGGGTGATTGTTGGAACCTACCCACCTGTTTCTGGTGTTGTTGAAAAAAACGGAACAATCGTATCAATGGTTGGGTGTGGAGCAGAATTTATACACACATTGGATGCTATTGATAATATTAAACTTTTAATGATATACACAAATAGGTATCACGAATATAACGATGAATTATTAGAAAAAATATTATTGTTTGCCGAATTAGAAGAACAAAGAAATATTCCTTTATATCAATATTCTTCTGGAATGTTGGCTCGTTTATCCTTTGCGGCTAATATATTTCAATCTGGAAATATATTGATTACTGATGAAGTTTTTGCAACCGGCGATTCAAGATTTATTCATAAATCTCGTGATAAAATGAAGGATTTATGGAATAAAGTTGATATTGCAATAACCGTAAGTCACGATATTGAGGATATAAAAGAGCTTTGCACAACCTGTTATGTTATGCAAAAAGGTGAAATTATTTATTATGGGGGCACTGAAGATGCGATAAAATTTTTTGATAAAAATTATACAAATAACACAAATGCACACAGATAAAATTCGTTCGGTTTTTAATAAAATTACAAATTATTATGATGTTATGAACGATGCAATGAGTCTTGGTTTGCATAGAATTTGGAAAAAAACCTTAATTGAGCAAGTTAAGATTATAAATAACGGAGATTATTTAGATTTGTCTACTGGAAGCGGTGATATTGCTGTTTTGTTGTTGCAAAAAACTAAATTTTATAATATAAATCTAACCTGTGCAGACCCTGACTCGGATATGCTTATAAAAGCAGAACAAAAATTATTAAATAGCGATATAAAATTTATAAAAACAGCGGCAGAAAAAATGCCTTTTGATGATAATTCTTTTGATGCTGTCACTTTGTCGTTTGGTTTGCGAAATTTTACTTCGATTGAAGATGGGTTATCTGAAATTTATAGGGTTTTAAAGCCAAACGGATTTTTATATTGCATGGAATTTTCTCCACAAACAAAATCTGCATTTTTACAGCCATTTTATGATAAATATTTAAAAATATTGCCAACAATTGGAAACATGGTTGTAAAAGATTATAATTCATATCAATATTTGGCACAAAGTATTATTGATTTTCCTACAACGCAAAAAATTTCAGAAATTATGCAAAGTACTGGATTTAAAAAACAAGAAATAATTAGTTTGTGTGCTGGTGCTTGTAATATCTATATTTTTAAAAAATGTTAATTAAGATACAAAAAGAGGACATATTGGCATCGAATGAAATGATTGAGAGTGGAATATATTTTGAAGAAAGCCAAAAATGGTATAACGATATATTTTTGTCATCCTTTATATCGCGAGTTGCATATTTTATTTTTTTTATAACATATGGGATTAGCATTTATTTTGCCCTTGCTTTTGCATATGCATTATTTCCGCTTGAAGAAACTAAACAAATGATAATAAAGACATCTAGAGATTCGGATACATATGTAAATAAGATTCATTTAACAGAATTTGATACTCCTGCAAAAAATATTTTATCAATTGTTTTGAAAAACTATATTACACAAAGAGAGCAATATATTTTAGATGGCAGAAAAGCATTTGAAGTTTTAAAGGAAAAAAATGATTTTATTAAAAAATATTCATCTCAGCGTATTTTTGCTGATTTTAAAGAAGAATTAAATATCTCAAATGGAAAAGCTGATAAGTTAATGAGCAACAATATTGAAACAAAAATAAATATTATTAAATTTGAATTTATAATGGCCGATGAATCTTTTATTGAGCATTTTATTAATCAATTTATTCCAACTGGTCCACCAAGAAATGCACAGATTGAATTTATCTCAAACGGTCAACATAAAATTGCTACCCTTTCTTATATCTTTAATTTGCCAAATTCTAATGCAAAAGGAAAAGATGCTGAAATTATGCTCAATGTTATAGATTATAATGTGATGCGAGCAAATTAGAAAATGACTTGATTATTAAATAAATAATTATTATCTTTTTTTTATGATAAATTTTTTATAGTTATATGATTTTATACCAAGCATTTTGTTTTATTGCAGTTATATCTTTGGTTGTTATTGTTCATGAATTCGGGCACTATATTATAGCGAGAGCTTGTGGTGTAAAAGTTGTAGAGTTTGCAATGGGTTTTGGCTATAAATTATTTTCTGTTAAAGATTCGCACGGAACAGATTGGCAACTGAGATTATGGCCTCTTGGTGGCTATGTTAAAATGCATGGCGATGAAAATCCAGCTAGTATGAATGCTGTGGATTTGGCAAAAATTGATAAAAATGATAGCCAAGCATTTTATAATAAAAATTTAAAACAAAAATTTGCAATTGTTGTTGCGGGGCCTGCTTTTAATTATATTTTAGCTATTTTTTTATACGCTTTTGTAGCTTGTTTTAATGGGGTTTCTATTTCACCAAATGTCGTTGGTAATGTTTTATTGGATGGATCGGCATATACTGCTGGTTTAAGAATTGGAGATGAAATTTTTGAAATAAATGGCAGAAAAGTTAATAGTTTTGGTCGTATTGGGCAAGAAATTATGCTTTCTGTTAATCCAGAAATACAGATGAATATTATTAGAAACAATAAGATTATTTCTCTTAATATTAAAAATAAAGTTGATGCAACGACTGGCAAAAAATCAAAAACTATTGGAATATCTGGTGTTAAAACCGAAATTCAAACTAAATCATTTCTCGATGGAATAAAATATGGCATATCGGAATCATATAATATTTCGGCAATTTCGTTGCGTGCGTTAAAGCAAATTATAACAGGTCATCGTAGCCCTCGTGAGCTTGGGGGGCCTATAAAAATTGCAACAAGTTCTGCATCGGCAACACAAATGGGTATTGTTGGAATTATTTTATTTAGTGCATTTATATCGGTTAACCTTGGGTTAATGAATCTTTTGCCGATACCTTTGCTTGATGGTGGGCATTTATTTTTTTATATGGTAGAAGGGTTGGTAGGGCGACCAATTCCTCAGTTTATATATAAAATTCTGCTTTATATTGGTATGGCAATTTTGGGTGGACTTATGGCATTTACTCTTATTAACGATTTAATTGGGATATTTTAGTATGTTTGATACAATAAATACAAGATTAACAAGGTTATTGCAAGGCGAAGAAATATATGAAATTCCTGCTTATCAACGGTCATATTCTTGGGGAAAAGAAGAAATAGAAAGCCTATGGAATGATATGCTGGAAAGTTATGAAAAAAATATATCAGATCCAAAAGATTATTTTTTAGGTTTTTTAATACTAACAGAAGAAAATTTAGTTATTGATGGACAACAACGTTTAACAACAATGTTATTGATTTTTGAAGTTATAAGATCGTATTTTTATGATAATATAAACAATATAACCAACATTAATGCTGATATTCATTACTTGGAACAATATTTATACGAATCAAGTTTAGATAGATATAGTAGAATTAGAATAAAAAAATATACGAATGATTATGATTTAAAAAAATCTTTTGGAGATTCATTCGATGAATGTTTAAATAGGCCAAAAAAGAATATTTCAAATTATCTATATTTAAATGCAAAATTTATTATTGCACATTTAATTTCACAAATGAATGATATACACAAATTAAGATTGTTTGTTGAGTACATTAGAAAATATATTTCTGTTTTGGTAATTAGATGTAAAAATGCTGATATTGGAATTGATATTTTTTATACAGTAAATGGAACAGGGAAAGATCTGTCCACATCGGATATTATAAAAAGTAAATTAATGTTAGAATTAAAAGATAAAGATAGGGTATCTTTTGATCAAAAATTTCAAGAAATTAATAATTTTATAAAAAGTATTGGATATTCAAGCATGGATGAATTTTTTTCATTGTTTATATTGGTAAAAACACACGAAGAACGGAACAAGCAATTAAAATCTAAATTTAATGAGTATATATCAGGCTCCACAGATAATATAAAGCGTGATGGCCAGCAAATGGAGTTAGAAATTAATGAAATATACGAAATATTAAAAGATTTAGAAACTGAAACATGTAAATATATTTATGTTATGAAGTTACTTGGTCAAAAAAATTATTGGAGATCGATATTGATAACTTTAAAATTACAATTTAAAAACGATGATACTAGTTTTAATTTGTTAAAAAAAATACTACATAATTATATGGTTAAATCTGCTATATGTGAATATACTGTTGATAACATGAGATCAAAAACATCTAGTTTACTAAGGGTAATTAAAAATGAAAACAATTTAGAAAAAATTATGATTGCCATGAAGGATATTTTCAATGGAAAAAAAGTAGATGAAGATTTTAATCGATGTTCCAATGAAGATGCTGATAGGTGGGCTAAAATGGCATTATTAATGTTGCATTATAATGGCGATACTTCTACATCAAGATATAGTAATAATTTATTACATTTAGACCATATATATGCAGATAAATCATCGGATTGGGATAATTTTGATGAGGATTACAAAGAGTCTAAATTGAATTGTATAGGAAACTTAACATTATTACCAGCAATATATAATATTATTGCCAGTAATATAAAATTTATAGATAAAATAAAGTTTTATGAGTGTACGTTTGACAAAGAAAAATATAAAAAATTATCAGGTGATAAACATGCTTTTTCAGAAACAATAAACATAAAAAAATACAACCAAAATAATTTATTTAATCTGGATCAAAGACATTTTGATATTATAGAAAAAATTAAAAACATATTAAATAATAATAAATAATTATGTCACATAAAGCGTCAAATGAGTGGTGGGATCAAAGGTTAACGGCTGTTATGATGGTTTTTACATCATTACTTTGCTTTGGGGCTGTTGCATTTTCTATAAGGCATATTAGGCCGTTGGAGCTATTTTTTAAAGCTATTATTTCGCCATTTTGGGCGGTATTTTTTATCATGATTTCGGTTGCAGTTTTTTATCACGGAGCAATTGGAATGAAAATAATTTTAGAAGATTATGTGCATAGCGTAATTTGGCGAAAAATTATGATAAATTGTGTGTTTTTGTTGTCATTTTTTATGATTGGCATTTTTTCTCTTACAGTAATTACCTTGAATATAAAATATGCAATATTACATTAAAAAGATTATAAAATATCTATTAGTTTTATTTGTATTGGTCTACGGATATTCCTCTTTTAGTTATAATAACAGAAATCACGATCTATTGTATGTTTCTACTTATACAAATTTGACAAACCATATACATAAAGCAAACTATTCAAAGCCTGTTATGGATAGATACAGCAACAAAATAGCTGATGTTAAAGAAGGGGTTTGGAGTAGTCTTTGGAACAAAATTGATATTATTTTTGTGGGTCCAGGTAGCCATAAAATGGAGTGGTTGCGTTCTTTTGTTGCAAGAAACAGCGTTAGTGTTTATTTTACTGGCGAGCCAAATACTCCAGATACAAAAAAATGGGATTTATCTTTGGGGTTTGATTATTTAGATGACGAAAATTATTTGAGATATCCTTTTTATGTTGAGGTTTTTAGCGATAAACTTAACCTTGATTATAAACGCGGCAAATGTGAGCCAAAAAAGAAAAAATATTTTGCCTGTTTTTTATATCGCAATGGGTCAGCAAAAGCGAGAGGTGACAATAATCATACAACTTTTGGTGACGGCATTGCGGCTCGTAAAAGTATATTTGAAAAATTATCAAAATATAAATTTGTGGCAAGTGGAGGTAAATACATGAATAATATCAATTATGTTGTGCCATATGGAGAAACCGCGGATTGGCTTGAAAATTGTAAATTTGTTATTAGCTATGAAAGCAGAGCAAAAGATGGCTATTTAACAGAAAAATTGCCTCAGGCTTATTTTTCGGGAAGCGTTCCGATTTATTATGGTAGCCCTTCTTATTATAAGGATGTGAACAAAAAAGCGGTTATTTATGAAAAAGATTTTGCAGATCAAGATGCTCTTGTTGAATATATCAAAAAGGTTGATAAAGACGATGATTTATATTGTAAAATTTGGAACGAACGCTTGATTGTAAAAGAAGAACAAACTTTTGCTTATAAGCAAAAACAATTGATTGCAAAATATGAAAAATATATATTTTTGAAGATAAAAATAAATAATAATTTAGCAAATGATTAGTCAAGCCCTGCACGTAACACTGCCATACGCCAATAATTCATCTAGAATGAAAAATAGGCAAAGCAGGAGAACCCACAGGGCGACAAATTTATTTTGACTTTAATAAAATTAATTGTCAATGGTTTATTATGATTTTATAATATATATGAAAAAATTAAATTTTTATAAGGCAAAATTTGAAGAATATGAGTATAAAAAATATTTTTTGGGCGATATAACTGTATGCAGCAAGGCATATGCTAAGTTATATTTGCTAGAAAGTTTTTTACAGCACAATATTGAAAATGCTTTTATAAAAACTTTTGGTAATGATTGGCAATTATTTCAATCTATTTATCAAAAAGATAAAGTTACTATGGGTTTTTGGGTTAAATTGTTCAGTGGCAAATTTCATGATAGTTTGTATATTAGTGGTAGAGTGGATATTAAACAAATATTTCCCGGTTTTAAAAAATATGATTTATCTTTAAAAAAAATATTTCATGATTTGGATGGAATTCGTAAATTTAGAAATAATATCTTTCATTTTGATTATAATATGGAGCTTTTACATAAAAGTTTAGATTTTCAAGAATCAATTAAAATTATAGATAAATATATTTACGGATTATCGTGCGATGGTTTATTTGGTCGTAATCCTTATATTTTAGCAACAGATCATAAAGAATTTGAGACAGAATAAATATGATAAAGATTTTTAATACACTAACAGGACAAAAAGAGGAATTTATTCCAATAGATAATATGGATATCAAAATGTATGTTTGTGGTCCAACTGTTTATTCTAGGCCGCACATTGGCAATATGAGAAGTGTTGTGGTTTATGATGTTATTTATAGGTTTTTAAAGCATAAATATCCAAAAGTTAGATATGTTAGAAACATAACAGATGTTGATGATAAAATTTTAAATGCTGCAACTAAAATTGGTTGTAATCCGCTTGATTTAACACAAAAAATTACCGCACAATTTCACGAAGATTCGCTATATTTGGGCTGTTTATTGCCAGATATTGAGCCAAAGGCCACAGAAGAAATTGATAAAATGATAGAGATTATTGATAATTTGGCTGACCGAGGTTTTGCATATATTAGCCAAGGACATGTGTTATTTGCTGTTGAAAAATATCAAAAATATGGCGAATTATCAAATCGTAAAATTGATGAAATGATTGCTGGTAGCCGAATTGCCGTTGAAAGTTATAAAAGGCACGAATGTGATTTTGTTTTATGGAAGCCGGTTCCTTTAAATGAGATGGGATGGAATACAAAATATGGATATGGAAGGCCGGGTTGGCATATTGAATGTTCGGCGATGTCGATTAAATATTTGGGTGAAAATTTTGATATCCATGGAGGTGGTGCAGATTTGCAGTTTCCTCATCACGAAAACGAAATTGCACAAAGTAAATGTGCTTTTGCGGGATCTAATTTTGCAACATATTGGATTCATAATGGTTTTTTAACTGTTAATGGTGAAAAAATGAGTAAATCACTGGATAATTTTACCACCTGTGAAACATTGCGTGAACAGAATTTTGACGGAGAGGTTATTCGTTTTGCTCTGCTTTCGACACATTATCGCAAACCAATTGATTTTACACATAATTTGCTTGAAAATTCTAAGCAAAGTTTAGAAAAATTTTATCATATTTTAGAAGATATTACATATGATAAAAATGAGGTAATTCCTCAAAATGCAATAGATTGCCTAGATGACGATTTTAATATGGCAAAATATACGGCATTGATGTTTAGTTATTTTAAGGATATTCGGGATACGAATCATCTTGAAAGCAAACAAAAATTAGCTGGTCAGTTTTATGCTATGGGGCAATTAATTGGAATATTTAATATGGTAAAATCACAGGATATTGTGCCAGAAAAAATTATAAAATTAGCATTGCAACGCAAACAAGCAAAAATTGATAAAAATTATATTGAGGCTGATAAAATAAGGCAAAATATTATAGACAATGGATATGAAATAGAAGATATGCATGATGGTTTGTTTAAAATTGTTAAAATAAAAAGTTGACTTTTATTAATATAATTAAAATATTTTTTATTATATTAATCTGATTGCATATGAATAGTGAAAACGAAGAAATAAAAAATGAACAACCAAATGTTGAAAACGAGGAAATAAAAGATCAAAAACTTTCTGAGGTTGATATTTTGCAAGCAAAAATTGCAGAATTAACAGATCAAAATTTGCGTGCAATCGCAGAAAATCAAAATATAGTGCGTAGATTAAAAAACGAAACTGCGGATATGGTAAAGCATGCAATTTCTAAATTTGCATCAGAATTAATTGATCCAATTGAAGTTTTGTTCTTGGCACTAGATAACATACCTGATGATCAAAAAGAAAGCAGCAACGAACACTTTAAAAGCTTGCATCAAGGTGTAGATATGACCAAATCTGAGTTTTTAAAGGCCTTTGAAAAACATGGAATGCACAGAATTTATCCAGTTGGAGAAAAGTTTGATCATAATTTTCATCAAGCTGTTTCTCAAGTTAAAGACGAGAAAGCTGAATCTGGAATGGTTTTGCAGGTTTTAAAAGCCGGTTATTCACTACATGGTAGAGTTTTAAGGCCAGCAATTGTTGTTGTTAGTTCGTAAAAATTGTGCAAATTATCAAAAAATATAAAAAAGATTTAGCAATTTCTGTAGTTGCCGCATTTTGTATTGCTTTGATAGGTTTAAGTTTTGGTAAAGTTGTTCAAAGATTGATAGATTATGGTATAAAAACTGGAGATTTATCACAAATAAAGTACTACACTTGTTTGATGATTTTTTTATCTGTTTTTTTTGCTTTTTTTTCTTTTATCAGGTCTTTTTATTCAAATATTATAGCCGAAAAAATTGGTAACGATTTAACCTTGCAACTTTATGACCATATTATTAAAGCAAAGCAGGTTAACTTTTTAAATATAAATCATGTTTTTATTGATGATATTGCTAAATTTAAAAATTTTTTTGCTACACAAATTTCGTATTTTGCTAGAAATATAATAATGTTTTGTGTTGGAATTATTTTTTTGGCGAATATATCAATTTTTTTATTTTTTTGCCTTGTTTTTACTGCATTTTCTATATTACTTACAGTTTTATGTTTTTTGCCGCTTGTAAAAAAGTATAATAAATTGACAACCGAAATAAATTTTGCAATTGTAGCGCATTTACTACAAGGTATTTTAATGAAAAAGCTAGTAAATATATTTAATATTGAAGATGTAAATTCTGTTTTTGATAAAAAAATTGAATTAGAAAAAGCTGTAAAACAAAAACATTTATATAGATCTGCGATGATTGGATTTGTGTTGCTGATTGCGTTATTGTGTGCTGCATTTTCTACATTTTTTGGGGCATCTTTTGTTGTTGAAAAAACCTTAACAGCCGGACAATTTTCGTCGTTTTTAATGTATATGATTATTATAATTTCATCACTTATTGGAATATCAAACTTTAAAACAGATAGGGCAATTTTTATTGCCAGTAAAAATAGAATCAGTGAAATATTAGCATTAGAATGTGAAAAAAATGAAGGATTTGTACCACAAAATATAAATATTTTTGTAAAAAATATAAATATTTTACATGGTCAAAAAAATGCAATAGTTGGTAAGTCTGGTATAGGAAAAAGCACAATTGTAGATTTAATTTTAGGTTTTTTAAATATAAAAAACGAAGATGTTATAATAGATAATGTTTCAATAAAAAATATAAATATTATTAAATGGCGTGAAATGACAAGTTTATGCCTACAAAATACTGATCTTTTTGATTTATCTGTTGCAGAAAATATTTTTTATGGACAAAAATTTGATAACAAAAAATATATAGAAATATTGCAAGATTTAAACTTGGAACATTTAGCTAAATACCAAACAAATCAATTATCCGTAGGTGAAAAACAGCGTATAAATATAGCAAGAACCTTGTTAAAAAATGCACAATTATTTATTTTTGACGAACCAACATCAGCTCTCGATGAAAAAAATCGTAATCTTGTTTGGCAAGCAATAAATAAATATACAAACCAAAAAACTGTTATAATTATAACACACAATATTGATAATATAGATTTATTTGACAATATAATAAAACTAGACTAAACTATTTTCGCAACACAAAACAGTATTAAAAAGCAAATAGGCAATCGTCATAGGGCCAACACCACCTGGAACTGGCGTTATAAAAGATGCAATTTTATCGCACGATTCGTAGTTGCAATCACCAACAATTTTTCCGTTTATACGCGATATTCCAACATCAATAACAACTGCATCTTTTTTTAACATATCGCCAGTTATTAAATTTGGTGAACCCGCTGCCACAAAAATAATATCTGCTGTTTTGGAGAATTGTGGCAAATTAAGCGTATTTTTGTGTGCAATGGTTACGGTGCACCCCATATTTAGCAATATATCGGCCAGTGGCTTACCTACTAAATTTGATTTACCTACCACCAATACATTTTTACCAATAAAATCTGTCACAACCGATTTAGCCAAGGCTATACATCCCTGAGGTGTGCAGGGAATTAGTGTGTTTTGCAAATTATTTGTTGATATTTTTCCAGCATTTATTGTAGTTAAGCCATCTACATCTTTTTTTGAATCAATATAATTTATAACACGAAATTTATCCAAATGCATAGGCAATGGTAATTGCAATAAAATTGCATGTACAGAATTATCGGCATTTAATGTAAAAATAATATCTCGAATTTCTTCATCTGTGATATTATTGGGTAATCTAATAATTTGTGCATTTATACCAATTTTTGTTGCCTCTTCGTATTTTTTATTAACATACATAATACTTGCCTCGTTATCACCAACAATAATAGTTGTAATGCTTGGTATAATATTGTATTTTTGTATAATATTATTAACTTTTTTTGCAACTTCATTTTTTAAATCTAATGCAATTTTTGTTCCATTAATTAATTTTGCCACTTATTTTTTAAATTTAAGTTCTGTACCAAGAATTAAACGCTTAATATTTGGTATATGTTTAATTAAAATAAAACAAGCCACGATTGTTACGAATATAAGAAATGATATTTTAATTTGATTATCAAGATACATTGCCATTATATATATTGTAATATAGCTTATTAAAATAGAGGTAATTGCTGCAACAGAAGAATATCTTGTAATTAAGAATACCGTCAACCAAATAGAGGAAAATATAGCAAACAACGCTGGATTTAATAATAAAAATGCAAAAACCACAACAGAAATACCTTTGCCTCCTTTGAAATTTAAAAATATAGGAAATAAATGCCCAAAAAATACGGCTCCACAGAATAATGGTGCAATAAAATCATAATCAGGTGATTCCATAGTTATACCAGCAAAGCCACAAAGGATAACTTTTAATCCATCCAAAACAAACACAGCAATACCAAATTTTAAGCCACCAATTCTAGCTGCATTTGTTGCACCAATGTTTCCTGAGCCAACAGTTCTAATATCCACTTTATATAATATTTTAGCCAAAACAAACCCAAACGGAATAGAGCCTATTAAATAAGAAATCATAGCCCCAATCGTTATTGCAAAATATGTAATCATAATAATTTTAATTCAATTAACTTGATTATTACAATAATTAATATTTTATGCAAGAAGAATTTATTTTGAATATATGAATAATTTTTTTACACTTTTCGGTATTAAACAGTCGCCAATTGTTGATCAAAACGAACTAAGAAATAAATATTTTGAATTGCAAAAAAAATATCATCCCGATTGTACTGCTGATAAAACAATAGATATTTCTTTGATAAACGAAGGTTATTCTGTTTTATCTGATCAATTTTTGACCATTTTACATATTTTAAATGTTAATGGAATAGCAATAAAAAATACAAATACAAACATCGATTTTTTAATGCAATGTATGGAATGGCAAGAAAATTTACAAAACAAAACAAATGTTTTGCAAACAAAAAAAGATATAAATGAGAAAAATAACAAATTATTAAATGATATTATTGAGCTAATTCTAGCTAACCAATTAGCTGAATCTGTGCCCATTGTGGAGCAGGCTATGTATTTGAAAAAATTAATATAATTTTGTGCTTACATCAAATGAAACAATAGTTATAATAGATATATTTATATATAAATATTGATATTATGATTAGTGAAAATATTATTAAAAATGCCTTAAATTATCAAATAAAGCATAGTTTTCATAGTTTTTTAATTAAGGCGTTTGATGAAATAAACCCCGGAAAAGATTTTATAGATAACTGGCATTTAAAACTTTTTTGCGATGCCCTCACAGACGATACAAAAAAACGCTTAATAATTAATATCCCCCCACGATATTTAAAATCTGTGTGTTTTAGTGTTGCATTTCCTGCTTGGTATATTGGGCAAAACCCTACTGCACGCATTATAATTGCTACATATTCTGCAACGCTAAGCAATAAACATGCCGGTGATACACGACGAATTATGCACAGCGATTGGTATAAAATGGCGTTTCCTGAATCTAAAATTATAAACGGCTTTGATACACAAACAAAATTTGGAACAGCTCAAAACGGATACTACTTTGCAACATCTGTTGGTGGAACGCTAACTGGTGAAGGCGGTGATATTATTATAGTTGACGATCCGCATAATCCAAATAAAATACATAGCAAATTAGAAAGGAAAAAAGTGCAAAGATGGATTCAGGAAACGCTTTTTTCAAGACTTAATGATAAAGATAAAGGTAGGATAATATTGGTTATGCAGCGTTTACACAAGGATGATTTAACTGGTTTTTTAACATTAAAAAAGAACAATTGGGAGCAAATTAGTTTACCTGCAATTTGTGAAAAAATAGAAAAAATAACACTCGGAGAAAAAATTTATCACATAAGGCAAATTGGTGAGCCATTAAATGCAAAAAAAGAAGATTTAACAACGCTAAATAGCATAAAAATTGATATGGGTAGCCAGATTTTTGCGGCACAATATCAGCAAAATCCAAGCGATTCATCTTCTGGGCTAATAAAACAAAGTTGGTTAAAATATTATACAGATTTACCGCAAAATTTAACAAAAATAATAAGTGTAGACTGTGCAATAGAAACAAACGAAACAAGTGATTATAGTGTTATTGCGACAATCGGTTTTGACAAAGAAAATAAGCATTATTTATTGGATATTTGTCGTGAAAAATTATCATATATAGATTTAAAAAATACATTGCGTAGTGTTATAAAATCTAAGGATCCGTTAGCGGTTTTAATTGAGGATCGTGCAACAGGAAGCGCTTTAATTCGAGAACTCAATGAACAATACAATAATATAATAAAAATTATACCCAAAAATGACAAAATAACGCGTTTTGCATCCGCCATGATTGCAATAGAATCTGGACGATTTTTTTTGCCCAAAAATACAGCATTTTTAGATGATTTTGTTGATGAAATGGTTTGCTTTCCTGCTGTAAAGCATGACGATCAGGTCGATACTGTAAGTCAGTATTTTAATTGGCTAACAAAGAGCGGTGTTAATCCAAAAATAAGATTTCTTTAGGGGTTGCAATTTATTTTTTTTATTATACTTTTAAAGTATATTATGTAATAATTGGTTAAAAAATGAAACATATATTTAGTGATTTTAGATCTGGTATTATAGTATTTTTGGTGTCAATTCCTTTGTGTTTAGGTATTGCTATTGCGTCACACGCTCCAATTCAATCAGGTATAATATCTGGTATTATCGGCGGTATGATTGTTGGTATGCTCAGTAATTCTCAGGTTAATGTAAGCGGACCTAGTCCCGCTATGATTGCAATTGTTTACACGGCAATTACAAATTTAAATAATTATCCTGTGTTTTTGAGTGCATTGGTTTTGGCAGGTTTTATTCAAATTATTATAGCTGCGCTAAAAATTGCTAAATTTGGTAGATATGTTCCATCTGGGGTAATTCAGGGCTTGCTTTGTGCTGTGGGTGTGATTTTGATTTTTAATCAAACACCAACCTTATTTGGGTATAGTCTTGTTCCAACAGGAGATTTTGCATTTTTTAAAAACGCAGCAAGCAATAACACAATTATGACATTATATGATGCAATTAAACATATTGATATAGGGTGCACAATAATAGGTCTTGGCTCAATTGCAATTTTTGTTATCTGTGATAAAATAGGAAAAAGATTTGGTTTTAAAAATATTCCAGCACCGCTTTTTATTGTTGGTTTTAGTATTGTTATGGTAACATTATTTTATAAAATGAAATATCTTTTGCCAACTTTACCAATAAGTGTTAATCAGTTAGTTCAGTTGCCAATTATTGGCCATCATCCAATTGAAAGATTTTTTGCATTAATGATAAAGCCAAATTTTAATAAAATAATGGATATAGATGTAATTTATACTGCAATAATAATAGCATTTGCAGGATCAATTGAGTCAATTTTAAGCACAGAAGCTGGCGATAAATTGGATCCCGAAAAACGCCATACTTCTTTAAGTAAAGAGATGTTTGCACAAGGTGCGGGAAATATTTTATGTGGTTTGTTTGGTGGACTGCCTATTGCTGCTGTTGTTCTGAGAACTTCTGTAAATGTAAGTTCTGGCTCAAAAACAAAAAATTCAACAATAATAAACGGAACATTGCTTCTTATAGCTGTAACTCTTATTCCAAAAATTCTCAATACTATTCCAATTTCAGCACTTGCAGCAATTCTTATTATGTCTGGTATTAGGCTTATAAAAAGTGTTGATATAAAAAATATATATAAACGAGGTTTAGATTGTTTTGTTCCATTTATAGTAACATTAATAACGATATTTTTTAGTAGTATCTTGGAGGGTATTTTTTTTGGATTGTTTGCAAGTGCATTTTTTGTTCTAAAAAGTTATCATAAAAATCCGTTTAAATCTATATCAGAAAAATATAGTCTCGACGAAGCAATTCGTATAAAGCTTCCAAAACAAGTATCATTTTTGAACAAAATAGCATTTGTTGATTTAATTAAATCAATTCCCTCAAATTCAACAGTCACAATTGATGCTGAGGAATGCACTTATATTGATTATGATATTCTTGATATTATAATAGAATTTAAAGATTTTTATGCCGTTGCTAACAATATAAAAGTTACATTAAATGGGTTTTTAGAAAAATATGAAATTGAAAATTCTCCATTTATCACAACAATTACAAAAGAGCAACAAGAAAAAATGACACCTCAGCAAATTCTTGATTGGATAATTGCTGGAAACAAAAGATTTATCGATGGAGAGCATATTTATCATAGTTTTGCAAAGCAAAGAGAAAGTACCGCAATAAAACAGCATCCAATGGCTGTTATTTTAAGTTGTATCGATTCTCGTTCTGCTCCTGAATTAATTTTTGATCTTGGAATTGGTGATGCAGTAAGCATTAGAATTGCTGGTAATATTGTTAATGATGATATTATTGGTAGTATTGAATTTTCATGTAAACAACTTGGGGCAAAATTAATAGTTGTTTTGGGGCATACAAAATGTGGAGCAGTAGATGCTGCTTGTGGAAACTATGATGGGCCGGTTGCAAAAGATATTTTGTTAAAAATTAGACCAATTGCTCAAAAAGTTAGAGGTTATTTTTCTGCAAATTGTTTGTCAGAGGAGGTTACAAAAATGAATGTTATAAATTCAAACAATCTAATTGCACAAAGCTCTATACTTAAAGGAATGATAGATTCTGGTGAGGTAAAAATTGTGTCTGCTGTTTATAATATTGCCACAGGTGTTGTTGATTTTATTGATTGATATTTAAAATTAAGAATTGCATTTTAATAACAATATTTTATATGTAATAAGTAATATTATATATTTTGTGTTTATGATTAAAGTGTCTATCATTTTGATATTTTTGATAGCGTCATGTGGTGGCACAAAGTATCCATCTTGGTTCACAAAAAATATAGCAAATGATAATAAGATTTATGGAGTAGGTTCTGGAGTAAGTTTGGATGAGGCAAAAAAGATTGCAGCAAATGATATTGCGAGCCAAATCAGAACCGTTATTAGCTCAAAAACAATAAGCTCAACAAAAGAAGATAGTAGAATTGGTTATGAGCAATCGTTTATACAAGATATTTCTAGTAAAGTTAGTAATACCGTGTTGCCAAATTTTATAGTCATGAATAGCGATATAATAGATGATGGAAGATTTATTGTTAAGGTTTATGTAGAAAAATCTAAATTAGTAAACGAATATAATAGCGAATTAATGTTGCTTGATGGTCAGATTAATAATAATTATAATAATTATGTTGATAGTGCGGATATTTTGAAAAAACACAGATATATGAAGCAGGTTTTAAATTTAGCAAATCAGGCAAAACTATTAACCTTTATTTTATCTGGGCTTGATTATTCTGTGAATACGAAAGCGTATATAAATAATATTATAAGATACGAAGAACAGATGGAAAAAATTAATAAACAAATGAATTTTTCTATTAAGGGTGATGATATTTTGGTTATGCAGGTTATAGAAAAAAGCTTGAACGATTCTGGTTTTAATGTTCAAAATGGCAATGGAAATGAAAATACTGTAATAATTTTATTCACATCTAGCGATATATCAAGAACTATTTTTGATGAAAATATTATAAAAACATCGATAAATTTGCATATTAAAAATATATTTGGTGATACGGTTTATAATAATATTATAGAAGTTGGAGGGGCTTCCATTGTTAGTGTTGATGAGGCAAAACGAATAACTATGAGCAATTTATTGCAAAAATTTACAAATGAAGGAATATTATATTTTTTGGGAATATGATAAATGAGTTGCAGTCAAAATTTTTAATAACATCGGGCTGGGTGCAATCTATGGAAAAACATCAATGCTTAAATGGCAACGGAGAATTTATTCCATG
Organism: Rickettsia typhi; assembly: GCA_945876965.1. Lineage (GTDB taxonomy): Bacteria > Pseudomonadota > Alphaproteobacteria > Rickettsiales > Deianiraeaceae > CAMCQG01. The sequence goes on along the minus strand of CAMCQG010000010.1, from coordinate 19,128 downwards.
GTATAGCTATTCTGTAATAGATTTTTTAAATGAAAAATTAACTCAGGAAATGTCTGTTTTTGAATTTGGTTGTGGTTATTCAACATTATTTTATGCTAAACGATGTGGCAGGGTGTATAGTGTTGATACAAAAAAAGATTGGATTATTAAAATTGAAAATGAGTTATTAATAACAAAATATACAAATGCTGAAATTTTTTTAATTGAGAATAATTTTTCTGAATCGATTGATAAAGTTGAGGAAAAATTTGATATTATTGCCATAGACTCAGAAGATCGTTTTGCATGCAGCATAACTGCGTATTATAATTTGACAAAAAATGGTATTATTATTTTGGATAATAGCGAAAGAGAAAATTATGTTGTAATTTTTGATTTTTTTACTGAAAGAGGATTTAAAAACTTGACTTTTACAGGTATTGGCTCTTTGAGGTATGAAAAATCTAGCACGACTATTTTTTATAGAACAAATAATATTTTTAATATTTGATTTATCATGGCTAACACTATTATTAAAGCAGAGCAGGGTATAAACGAGCCAATTGTAATAACTGCATTTTATAAATTTTATAATGAGCAAAATACCGAAAAATTGCAAATTGAATTAAAAGAATTATTGAATAAAAATAATATTTTAGGCACAATATTGTTGGCAAACGAAGGAATAAATGGTACAATTTGTGGATACAGACAAAATATTGATATTTTTTATGATTTTGTGCAAAACCAAATTGGTGATGTTGTTTTTAAAGAAACATATGCGGAATTTTCTCCGTTTGGTAAGTTAAAAGTTAAAATAAAACCAGAGATTGTCACGATTGGAATGGATTTAAAATCGACCCCAGGTGAATATATTAAACCACAAGATTGGGATGCGGCAGTTCTTGAAAAAGATACAATCGTTATTGATACACGCAACGATTATGAATATTATATTGGTACTTTTGAAAATGCCGTGAATCCAAATACAACTGCATTTAGAACTTTTCCTGAGTGGATTCGTAACAATTTAACAGAAGCTGATAAAAATAAAAAAATATTAATGTTTTGCACTGGCGGAGTAAGATGCGAAAAATCAACAGCCCTTATGAAAGATGAGGGCTTTAATAATGTTTATCATTTGGAAGGTGGGGTTATTGGGTATTTAATAGCCAAAAAAGATCAACCAAAAACTTGGAAAGGCAACTGTTTTGTGTTTGATGAAAGAGTTATTATAGATGAAAATCTAAAAAGTTAATTTTTTATATTTTATAAAAAAATATATAACAATAATGTACAATAAAAATAAAAAGCATATAATGTTCCAGCTTATTTTGTATCCATAATATTTTGCTAAAAATCCAAATAAAACCATTCCAATTGAATTATAAATTGCGGCAATTGTTGTGGTGGCGGAATTTATAGATAGCCTTGATTGTCCCGTTGATAATTTATCAATAATTTTTTCAAAAAAAACCTGAATAGTGCAAAAACAACATAAATACAATAAAATAGAAGCTATAATCATAAAAGGTGTGTACAAAATTGCACAAATACACATTGTTATAACAGAAAAAAGAAATAAATACATTATTTTTTTAAATGATATTTTATCAGAAACAATAAAGCTGATAATACAGCCGACCACAAGGGCAAAATGCTCCATACTTTGCACCCGAACTATTTGGTTGATTGTAAAATTAAAATGTGCCAATAAAATTGTTGTGATAGAATGTAATTGCCATCCTAAAAAATTACATAATCCCCATAGCAATATCAATAAAAACATAGATTTTGATTGATATATTGTTTTTATTCCGTTAAATATTTCTTTAAATGTTGGTCGCTTAGTATTGTTTATAATATAGCTATCTTGAATAAATATTGACATAGCTAATCCGCAAACGCTAAGGATGATTCCGTATAATAAAAATTGGTCAACATTAAAAAGATATATAGATAGCAAAAAAACAACAAAACCAACTGCTAAATCCATAAATAAATAATATGTTGAAATGATTTTACCAAATTTATCAAAATTATTATCGTGTGTTAAAATATTATATATGTGAGCTTCAACTTTTCCGGCAGAACAAGAATCTGATAAACCCTTTAGGGCAACAGAAATAAATAATACAACTATTGTTTTACTTAGTAGCAAAACTGACATCGATAATAAGATTGACAACATCGACAATATAAACAAAATTTTAGACCCAAATTTATCACCAACTATACCAGCTGGGATGTCTAAAAAAATACGTGAAAATCTTTTTATTGCAAGAATACTTGCTATCATCAATGGATCTGATATGTTTTGATTAATTATTGCCGAAAAAACAGAAGAAACAAAAGCAACGCTATGTATTATGCCAAAAATACTACTCAAAACAATAGATTTATATGATTCGTAGTTCATGATTTTGCGATAATCAGATATTTTTTTATTCTCATTAAAAATAATGTGTATATCAGGCTGATAATAAAAATAAAATAATAAAGAAATTCTATTTTTATACTTTGTGCAACAAATCCAGATAATATAATACCTATTAACATTTGATTGTTTATTATTGAGCTATTTTGTAACAAAATTGCTCGAGTTTTTATTAGCACCCCCATTGATAATGCAAGTATTGCACACCCAAAACATAAAATATAAATATCTGTAGAAATAGCACATATCCATAACCCTGATATCATTAAAATAGTTGATTTTATTAAATTTTTAGCGTTAAAATAAATACTCGCTAAAATTGAAATAAATAAAAATAATATAAAAAATACAAATATTATAATGCTGTCTATAAAATGGTGTAATTTTGCAGAGGTTGCAATAAAAATTAAACCAACTATAAGATAAAACATTATAAAGGCTGATTGTATTATGTATTTTTCTTTTGTGCTATGTACTTTTGAAATATAGTCTGTTTTTAATAATAATTCATAGCAAATTATAGAATATCCAAAACCGCAAAATAATGACATAATTATTTTTATATCGGTTAAAAAAAATTGTAATCCAAAAATAAAAAATATTAATCCTCCAAAAATAAGAGCATTTTTTGTTCCATATTTTGTAATATTTTTTGCTAAAAATAAACCAAATAAGCTACCGATTTGTAGCCCAAATGAATCCCAAATATTTGTATAATCTATAATTTGTGAAATAAAAATAAAGGGCGTTATTGTAATTAAAATTTTAATACAACTAAGATTTTTATTTGATATCATCAATTGCATCGTTTGTATCTGAATTAATTTTTTCGGAACCATACAGAACAGATATTGCAATTCCTATCATTGTAAAAGATGCAAAAACAAATGATAATCTTAGAGATGTATATCTAATCAGTGGATATAAAACAATTGCGGACATTGATTTTGCTGAATAAATAGCTGTTGATAGGCCTCCAAATAGCATACCTCTATTTTTAACGCCAACTGAATATGTTAGCCATAAACCATTATTTGGCATCATTATTCCCATTGCCATTCCACAGACGATTAATGCTCCAAAAATAATTGCGTAATTGCTAGCTAAACCAATTATAATATAGCCAAGCGACATTAATGCAAAAGAAAGTGTGCACATTGTAATAAAGCTTCTATTTTTTTTCCATTTTTTATATCTTGATGCAAAAATTGCAACAGCAGTGACATCTGCCATTAAAAATAAAGATATTTGTTTAGAATTAAGTCCCATTTCGTCTAATAAAAATGGTATTTGCAATGGTATCATATATTGCATTATCATAAAAGTAAACGCTATCACGTAAATAGATGCAATTGCTGCATTATTTTGTTTTACATGTTTTACATCGGTTATTTCGCTTTCTTTGTGTGCCATATAATCGGAATTATTTCTAGGTTCATAAAGGTGTTTCCATCCAAACGGAACCATAATTGTCGGTAAAAGATATAATAAAAAACAATAATGCCAATTAATATCGGCAACTATTCCGCCCAATCCATACATTGTTGTTGTGGCAATTGAAAAAAATGTTGTTTGTAGCCCCATAATCATACTACGCTCATCGCCTTTTAGGCAATCTGCTATTAATGTTGCCGTCACAACCAATGCGGTAGACATGCAAACTCCAAGAATTGCTCTCATTCCTATAATTATATATAGATTGTTAACAAATGCACATGCTGCACCTGCAACACCATAAACCAATACTGCACCACAAAGTAAATATTTTCTATTAAATTTATCTGTTAAAAAACCCAAAAATGGAGTCAAAAATAGCACCATAAAATGTGGCATTGTTATGACAAATTTTGTAAGCAATTGATAATGGGGTAAATGTGAATATTCGCGAGCAATTTTTGGTAGTGCTGGTGCAATTAAACCAGTGCACATTGTTGCTATACTTCCAAGTGCTAAAATTGATATTTTAAAACCTAGGGAACTTTTATAGTTTTTAGGTGTGGTAAACATATATATATATTTAACTTTTTTAACTATCGTGAATGTGTTTTTTAAAAGTCAATTAAAAAAATATTATTTTAATGCTTGATTATTAAAAACAAGCTTTTATTAGTTGATTATAAATTGAATATTATTATATAATAAAATGGCTACTGTGCAACAAAATACAAGACCTTTGCAAAACATAAAAATTAAGTTTAATTCTTATAATTCGCATCTTTTAGATAAAGAAATTGCTGGTGTTATATATGCAGCGAATAGAAATAATGTTACAATTGTTGGACCAATTTGTTTGCCAAATAAAACATATCAATTTACAGTTAATCGTTCTCCTCATGTTGATTCAAAAGCAAAAGATAGAATGGCTTTAGTTCGCCACTCTCGTATGATAATTCTTTTGGGTGCCGATCATACAGCTATCGAAGCTATCTCATCTGTAAATCTTGCTTCTGGTGTTGGAATTGAAATTGAAGTTATGAATTCTAACGGTTAAATATTTAGCCTGAATTACAAAATTTTATAAATAATGAGTGCTGTTTTTTATAAAATACCTTTTTATATAATATTTTATGCTATATTTTGTAATATAGCATTTGCAAATATTATCGTGTTGCAAAAAAATTTAAATGAAACCTTCGATTTTGAATCCGTTAAAGATAGCGAAAAATTTGACGAATTACACAGAGATGCAAAAGATATAGATGATGATATTAAAGAAGGTGATATAGAAATTGCAGCAAAAAATATTACAATCAGTAAAACAGGAGCCACGGAATTATTTGGAGAAGGTAATATTAGAACTAGGGCAACATTAGTAAATTTTGAAAAAAGTTTGTTATTTCCAAGCAAAGATAATGGTGATAATAAATTTTTATTAAAACTACAAAATGATGTTAGGATAAACGATGGTAATAGTAGTATCATATATGCAAAATCTATTTTATACGATAGTGGCGGTGCATTACATATGCAAAACACCAGAATGATTGACTCAAATAATGTTTCTCTTATTGCAAAAGATGTAACAAATGGCAAACCTGATTATTACATATTTCGCAATGCATTTTATACTGGTTGCAATATAGACCCCGAAGAAAGCGATGATATTAGTTATTATTTAAAAGATGCCCCGCCAATTGTAACTAATCAATCAGATTGGGATCAAAATAAAAAAAAGTTAAATAATAACATTACGAATACCCAAAATCGCTTTGTGGATACAGTTATTCCGGATGAATCAAAAAAAATAAATTATGATATTATTCCAAAAAGTGAAAAATATAAAGTATTAGAAAATAATTTTGATAATATAATCGCCAAATATAGGTGGTCGGAATGGAGAATTTCCATGAACAATGGTAGTTATAATAAAAAAACTGGCGACGCTGTTTTTAATCATGTTACATTTAAATTTTTTGATATACCGTTATTGTATTTAATTAGGCATACCGTTAATTTAAAAGATTCAGGTCGAGCAAAAACTGGATTATTAATTCCACAAGTATTTTTATCTGGTGCAGGAACACAGCTAGGTATTATGATTCCGTGGTATTGGCGTATATCTCATAATAAAGATTTTTTATTAAAAGCTAATATTTTTCAAGATATTTCTGGTTTAACTGGTGCTCAAATTAAACCATTTACAACAAACGATCACAAAAGAATTATGTCAAGTTATTTGCAATTTGCATATACACATTTAATTAGTAAAAAAAATGGAATGTTGTCTCAATATAGTATAAAGGGAAGTATAACGGATCAAACGCAGGCGATAAATTATGACACAAGAATGGCAGATTTTTTACCGAATGGTGATTATCTAAAAGGATACCGAGGTCATTTTAGAAGTAAGGCACTTTTTTCTATTACACCTGAAATTACAATTAAACATTCTTTTTTATACATAAGCGATCCAATATATTCATTGCTGTATATTAAAAAATTTCTTCCTTATCATACAAATTTTTTAACAATACAGGATGTTAGAGATAGAAGTTTTAACGGTTTAGATATTATTAGCTGGACACCAATGCTATTGAATTATCAGATCAATACAACGCCAACAGTTGTAACGCAAGGTAGATCTTTTTTTAGAACCAAAAAAGATTTTATGGGAGGGTATGGATTTGTTGATAGTAGAGCAGGTTATATTAGCAGATCTCAGGGTTTTAGCAAAGCTTTTGGATCAAGTGAAATTGGTTATAATATTCAGGGAATTTTAGCAAATAGCTTTGTTAGGTTTAATAATTCTTTTCGTGGAAACGCATATGATACAACTAGTGGTGGCAGTAATTTGCTATCGCCTGTTGCAAATAATAATATAACATCGTTATTGCTTGGTACATATGCTCAAATATTGCAAAATTCATCATATACATCGTTAGCATATGGAACCGGTTTTGGTTCAAGTGCGCTTGGTTCTTCTCAGATTGCAATTAATCACCCATTATATAAAATAATGAAATATGGAACGCTTGTTATTGATCCTATGATTTCTTTGCAGAATAATTATGGTCAAAATTATGGTTTTTTTTCTAATGAAAATAGTTTTGCTTCTAGGCTCAACTTTAATAACTTGTTTGAAAAAAATATAACACACGGAATCGATGGATTTGTAAACGGATCAAGATTATCTTTTGGTGTTAAAACAAGTTTTATTGCAAATTCTGGATATAAAATATCGTTTGGCGGCGGAATGATGGAAACTATATCAGATTTTGGTAGTAATGCTTTTTTATCTCAGCAATCAGGTATTTACGGAAATGGATTATCAAATTATGTTGGAATGTTTGGTATAAATACTCCTAGTGGAAGGGTTTCCATTAGTAATAATCATCGTTTTAATGTTGAAAATGGTCAGCTATTAGAGTCGTATACAAATATAAATATGAATATTATAGATAAGTTTTTCGATATTATGATTGGGCACTCGTATATCAATAAAAATATTATTTTTTTGCAACAGGCTCAAGCGTATAATACTCAGATGATGAATTTGACAACAAGATTAAAAATGACTGAAAATTTTATTTTTGAGTTTATAGGAACTTTTAGTATCGAGCCTGTAAATGTAGTTTCTGTTAACCCTATTACAAAAATAATTACAAATACTACTGTAAACGGCTATTCGCCATTGCTAGGAATCAACATAATATATAGAGCTGGCTGTGTAGAGTATGGGATAAATGCCAATAGAATTACTATTATTGGGATAGGAGAGGTATGGAATGCTGGTTTTTCGGTTACATTGTCTGGTATTTAATAATACAAATATTTTATCATTTATTGATAATATTTACAAGATAACATTAATACGCTCTACATATCGTAATGCGTTATTAAATCGGCAATTTTTTTATTAATTTTGCTATTAGTTAAAACAACAGCAGAATCTATTGCTTTTGAAAAACCAATATCGTCTGTCCCCCCATGGCTTTTAATAGATATTCCGTTTAAACCAATAAACATTGCACCATTGTAGTTTCGCGGATCTATAACTTTCATACTTCTTTTTAAGGCCTGTTTTGTCAATAAATATCCTATTTTTGCTAAAATACTAGACCTAAAAGAATCTGTTAAAATTTGTTTAATCCATCCCCCTATTCCCTCTGCTGTTTTTATAAATATATTGCCATTGAATCCATCTGTTACTACAATATCAACATCTCCATCAAAAACTTGATGTGGCTCAATGTACCCTATATATCTATCTTTTATTGCACTATTTTGTAACAAAAGATTGGCTTCTCGTAAAATTGCATGCCCTTTTGTGTCTTCTGTTCCTATATTTAATATTGCAATTTTACCTTTTTTGTTGCCAATAGTTGCAGATAAAAATGCATCACCCATTACGGCAAATTCTAATAAATTGTGTGGCTCACAATTGATGTTTGCCCCAACATCAAGCATCAAGCATGGGCGTTTTTTTGTTGGAATAAATGTGCAAATTGCAGGTCTGTCTATTGATGGTAATGTTTTTAGTATTAATTTAGAAATGGCCATTAATGCGCCAGTGTTTCCTGCAGAAATTATAGCATCCGCGTCACCTCTTTGAACACATTCAATTGCACATCTCATACTACTATGTTTGCTGTTTCGTAATGCTTTTGCCGGCTGTTCATGGCTTGATATTACAACAGGACAGTCGATAAAATCGTATTTATAAAAATTAAAGTCTGGGCATTTTTGTAATATTAGCGATTTGTTTCCAAAAACTTTAAATTTTATGTGTTTGTGTTTTTCGCTGGCAATTTTTAGTCCATTTATTGGCATACTGGGGGCATTATCTCCTCCCATCAAATCTATTGCAATTGTTATTTTAGTCTCAATATCAAGCATAGACAAAATCTTTAAAATGGAGGCCGAGGTGGGATTCGAACCCACGAATCGAGGATTTGCAGTCCCCTGCATTAGACCAACTTTGCTACCCAGCCAACAATACCATACTATATTAACAATAATATTTAAAGTCAACTAAAATTGCTATTAACAATTATAGACAGATATTCTTTTTATAATTTATCAAATAAATACTTAGTCAGTCTGATATAGTATCAAAATTTATAGCCATATAAAATATATCTAAATTGGTTTTATATTATCTATGATACTGGTTAAATATGTAGGTTTTCTTGTTATCTGTAAAATAAAAAAATTAATTTGCTAATTATTTATATGCAACTATAAATAATAAAAAATTTATTAAAAAATTATTATGATTATCGATAAAAAAATAGGAGTAGAGAAAAAAGCCTTCACATTGGTTGAAATGTCGGTTGCAATTGTGATAATAGCTGTTATGCTTTCAACTATAATAGTTTCAAAGATATTGGTGACATCAGCAAAAATCAATAAAATTCAACAAGATTATCGAGATATAAATATCTTATCAACCTTGTTTCAAAATACCTTCGACTGCTTGCCAGGCGACTGCCAAATAAATAATCTTACTCCAGTAATAATCAATGCAACTCCATCTGCCTGTTTTAACCTGAGCACAACCACAGGTATGGGTGATGCAAATAGTCCAGGAAATACCTCGGGCACAACTACAACATTGTCAACCTTAATAACAATGCCCAATTCATCAGCAATTGCATCACCGGCAGATAGAACCTGCGCTTTTTATCAAATGCAAGCCTTTGAAATAACCGGCAGAACTGCTTCAATTAAGCAACTTTTTGCGATAAATAATGCCAATGCAATTGGAAGGAGAAAATTAGATTTATCAGTAAATAATCCTATAATTGCTGCAATAGTAGCATCTTCTCAAGTTGGAAATAATGCCCAATTAGCAATACTAAATGCAGATGCATCAACCAATGGATCGATTGCACAAACACAAGCAAGCATAGCGACTAATAATGTTCCATTAGCAACACTAAATGCAAATGAATCAACCAACGGATCAATTGCACAAGCGCAAGCAAACGCCACAAGCGCAACAAATAAACTTGCGGCATTAAATTCTACCGCGACCTCTGGCACAGTTGTTAACGGTATTACCATTTCTGCCACAAATAATGCCACATTGGCTCAAACTGCCGTTACAAATGCAAATAATGTATTAACAAGTTGTAATTCTTTTATGCCAAGTGCCGGACAATCTGTAGCTTTATCTATAGCAAATCCAGGTAAAGTATGGACCGAGCCTTTTACTGGAGAAGGAGTTGTATATGAAGTGAATATGGGGGGTATGAGTATTTCAAACTCATATGGGTTTAATGTGCCTTCTGATGGAACTTATACCATAAATGTTGGGTATGCAGCAGGGCAATATTGTGGTGGTGGCACAAATAATGGATCACTTAGTTTAAATGGTACCCAAATTAATAGTGCCAATATGAACAACAATATTGGTGGTTGTGGTGGAACATACACTACAGGTATAAAAACAATAACAAGAACATTAACTGCGGGGGTTAATAAGTTTGATATTAATGTTAATTCGTATAATGTGTATGGCGCTTCATCTGGTGCCTACACTATATGGGTTACAGATGGCAACAATAATGTTGTATTTAATACAGGTAATGCAAGCCAAAAAGTCAATGGTTCTGGTGCTGGATATTTTAGCGGATGCCCTGATGGAAATAATGGTGGGGCTGCTTATTGCGGTAGTGCTTGTGCTGTTAATATAGGTGCTGGATCGTTTATTAACAATGGAAGCAATGTTATTGCTACATTATCTGGCACTGGCCCTACATCTATTTCTACTTTAAATTCAACTCTTGCAAATTTGCAATGTCAAAAAAACGGCACAACAACGGTTGCTGGTGCCAATTGCACCGGGGTAACTAATTTAGGCGGTGCGGTTGGTGTTACAGGTTCTGTAGCTGCTTTAAATAATACATTGACCACCTTGCAAGCACAAGCTGCAGCTTTTGTTACATTAAGCACCTTGCAAGCAAAGGCTACAGATTTAAATGACAAAAATGTCGCTTTAACAAACCCTAATAATTTTGTTTCACTTTCAATCCCAACAGCAACAAACCCACAAGTTCCTTCATTTGATACTCAGGCAATGTGGGATTTACGCACTGTTGGTTCGATGTCTGGTTCTGGGTTTTATCCTTTTGAGCTTAATGACACGACTAATTTATCAAGCTGGAAAAACAAACATATTTTGATTGCCAGAAATTCAGTAAATACAAGCGATCTTATAGATACATCGGCAACAAATACAATGGCTGCTTTACCTACTTTTATAGCTAAAAAAATAGATATAAAATACGACGACGGAATGCCTTATACGGGTAATATAATTTCGGGTCAAAATATCAGTAAAATGGGTTCTGGCACTGGTTGCACAACATCTACGACAATTTCAGCTGCCGCACCCACCGCCGCCGCTACAATAAATTATATTGCATCTGGCACTAGCGATTTGACAAATGGCTGTGTTGTGGCTTGGAAACTTGATGCTGTGTAGATAAGACGCAAAGAAGCTACACTAGATTTATAAATTATTATGGGATAAAATATTATAAAATAATATTGCTTTTTAAATAACAAGTTATAACAATTTAGATAAATGGCGGGCATAGCTCAGTTGGTTAGAGCATCAGGTTGTGATTCTGAGGGTCGCGGGTTCGAGCCCCGTTGTCCGCCCCATTAATTATAATAACTATTATGGATATAGTTTTTTATTCATCATTTGCATTTATTTGTTTTTTTGCATTAAAATTTTATATAAAAATTGCAACAAAATTTAATATAGTTGACAAGCCAGATGAAAGACGAAATCATGTTGGAATTGTTGCAAGGGGAGGGGGCTTTGTGGTTTTATTATGCAGTGTGTCGTTTTATTTTTTGTATTCAAATGTATTTTCGTGGCAAATAACGGGGCTATTATTGACATGTCTTGCTTTGTCTGTAATATTTTTTATTGAGGATATAAAAGGTATTTCTATGAAAATTCGTCTTGCAGTTCAGTCTGTTGCGGTGGCACTTGGAATATATTTATTGCGAGAAAATATAGCAAATGTTATTGCTTTTATTCCATTTTGGCTAAAAGTTATTGCTATTTTTATTGGCTGGATATGGTATATAAATTTGTATAATTTTATGGATGGTATCGACGGCATAACCGCAATGCAAACAAGCTCTATTTGTGTTTATATTTTGATAATATTGTCGTTTGTTTCTACTCATAAATATATCGAGGCATCTAGCAATATTATAGATTCCGAGGTGGTCGTGTCAATAGATGATTCGCCAACGCAAAATCTTTTAATTGCCAAACAATGGACGGCAGATAATCTAATAAATTACTCACCATTTATCAAAGCATTACTTATTGCAATTGCTGTATTTTTTTATTTTAATAAAACTCCCGCAAAAATTTTTATTGGCGATTCGGGTTCAATAGGGCTGGGTTTTATTATGGGGGCTTTGCTTATAAAATTTGGTTGTGAATATAGTATTTTAGCAGCTTTTTGTATTACAATGTATTATATTGCTGACAGCACAATTACCGTTATGTGGCGTATTTATGATAGAGAAAAAATTTGGACTCCTCATTTGAGACACTTTTTTACAAAAGCTAAAAAATCAGGTTTGTCTGCAATAAAAATTTGCATAATTTTGACAATTTTAAATATTATTTTGGGTTGTCTAGGTTATTTGATGATTATCTATTGTTATTATAAGTTGTTTTTGCTTGCTTTGTTTTGTGCTAGCTTTGTTTTGTTGTATTTTAACAAATAATATAAAAAATAACTTGCATATTTGATTATATGTTGCATGTTTATCATAAGTATAATACTTGATATAATTTATGGGTAACAGTGGTGCAGATAAAAAAGAACCAAAACTAACAAATGCACAGCAGTTAATAACATATTTGACTGGCATAGGAATTAAAAAAAGTGGCACCGATGTTAATAAGATGTTTGCATCACTTTGTGACGCCAAATCAAAACAAATTGTTGATATGGCTACTCTGTTTGAAGGAGCATATAATTATATTAATACAAATCATAAAAATACCAATGGTAATCATTTTTTAAAAACACAAAAAGGAGAAGAAATAATATCGTTGGATGACTTTAAAAAAATAATTCAATGCTATGATTGGGGGACATACGAACAAACAAACACCAACAAAAAATCAGACCCTGTATTACAAGAAAAATATCAACAGGGCATAACAGATGTGCTATGGAAATATCCAGAATTATCTGAAAATTTTAAAGAAGCGACCCCTATCATTAAGATGCTCGAACAATTACAAAAAAAAGAACGTTTTTCTAAAATAGCAAATATTGAAATACAAAATGATATAAGTGAACTTAAAAAAAATACTGAAAACTTTAAAACAAACAACATTTTAGAAAGAATAATTCACCAGCTAAAAATCATATTTAGAGAAAAAAAACTTGGTGAATATACAACGGGAGAAGGCAATAAAGATAAAATTAAAAATATAACAGCAGCCCTTGAAAAACCAGAAGTGCAACAAATGATACAACATTCGGATCTTTATTTGGCAGCCCCAAAAGATGATTTTGAACCAAGCAAAGAAGGTGATCCAGCATATTCTGTGCCAAAAGGGCAGGTTAAGGCTTTTTTAAACCTAGAATTAAAAGATTTTAAAGAGCTATATTTAACTGGTAGGCCGGGGAGTGGAAAATCGATGCTTTTTGATTATTTAACCAGACAAACACCACAAAATTGGTTTGTTATAGACCAAAAGATGCCATTAAAAAAAATAACAGATTTAATAAACAGCAATAAAAACGCAAATTTTATTCTTGATGAATACGATCTTTTGTGTCAAAATCCAAAAATTAAAGAACTTATTGATAGCATTACAGGAAAAAAAATTATCGCAACAGCAACCCCAAATAAAGCATTTATTGTTAATAAAATAAATAAATTATCTCAAAAGATTACCTCGAAACCTGATTATGTTGCAAATATTGTTGGTATTGCAAATAATAAAAATCCAGACGAAACACAAGAAAAAGAATTAAAGAGATACATAGATAATCTTTTGGTTCTTGCTGGCAACACAAAAGATCCAGCACAAAAACATTACATAAATCAAATTATAAACCTTGCAGAGCCTTTATACACAAAAGTATTGATAGATGTTGGCTTAAATATTAATAAAGATAAACAATTTGCCGGAAAAAAAATAATAGAAAAAATGGATACTGTTTTTAATGAAGAAACAAAAAATGTTATTACTCAAAGTAAAAATACTTTAACTGATGTATTACAAGATTGTTTTAATCAACAAACAGAACCTTTTTGCAATATATTACAAATGACAACAGGTTTTGAACAAAAAGATATTCAAGAAGCATTGGATTCAATAAAAACAGAAAAAAAAGATTTTTATCTTCTTGTTAAAAAAAGAGGAGATAAAGATGTTTTGTATAATATTAATAGTTCAGGAAATGTTAATTGTGTTTCGGATGATCGTCAAAATATATACGGAAAAAATGTTTTATGTATATCTGATTATCTTAGAGTAAATGTTGATAATAAGATAGGTAAAGTTGGAAAAATATATTATGATACAAGTGCCCCATTTGAGTGTGAAGCGTTGCAATCTGCGTATAGAAATAGGGTGCACGAAGTAGGCGGTGGACATACATCTGCTCAGATTAAATTTGTTAATCAGGCTGCCAAGGGTAATGCTGAAAAACAATACAATGCATTTATTGAAGCAGAATATAATAACGCTGAGGCTACAATGAGACCAGCAACAGCCAACACAAAAACAACTAATAATAGCAAGGGACAACATAATAAAGAAACACATAAACAAAACGAAGAACAAGATGAAAAAAACAATAAATATATGGCTGTTTGCACGGTATGTGGTTTTTCGTGTACAGATAATCATCAAATTGAAGGTGCGACTGGTTCTGAGTATCTTATTGTGGTTGATATAAAAACAGGAATGCCGAGCAAAGAACATACAGGCGCTAACACAAAAGAAAAGCTAGAAAAATATATAAGCATGTTAAATAAATATGTATCTAAACAAGCAAATAAAAACCAAAACCAAAAAAATCCGTCTATGTATTCATGTGATTATATTTTAAATACCAATAAAACATCAAACACCACACAAAGCAAAAATATAGAATTAGACTTAAGCTTTCTAGAGGGATATAAAAACTCTATAAATGAGTACATAAATAGTCAGGTAAGTAAAAATAATAATGTGGATGATGCAGCAGTCAATCTTGCACAGGATATATTGCCAGTAACCGAAGAAAAAAAAGTGTCCGATTATGGCGCGGATCTTAAAAAACTTATTAATGGAATATTGGAGGAATATCAAAAAGAAGAAACAAAACTACAAGAGCAACAAGCACAGCTAACTAAAAAAACTAGTTTTGTTGATAATTTGGTTCGGGTGCCGGTAGGGGGGGAGGATAAAGTAAAATTAAGATAAAAATTTAAAATTGACTTTAACAAAAACTGTATCCTGACTAAATAAATTTATTATTAAAAAGATGGGTGGAAAGTATAAAAATTATGCCATTTTAGGTGCCGTTGTGTTTGTTTGTTATTTGGTTTATCAGGCATTTAATGATGGGGGGGTGCTGTCGGCACAAAATACTTCTATATCGGAATTTACCAACTTGGTTGAACAAAATAAAATTGTGCAAGTAGAAATGACAACCGAACAATTGGTTGCATTAACAACAGATAATACAAAAATAATGACATCTTATCCGATGCTTTATTCTGCAAAATTATTGGATGATTTAACTAAAAAAAATGTTCGCGTTAATTTTAATAGTGCCTATAAAGAGGCTGGCGTTGGCTCAAAAATTATGTCGTTAATTGGTCATATTCTTGGTTGGTTGCCACTTATTTTTATTGGATGGATATGGTATAGCTCAACAAAAGGAATGGGCGGAGATAAAAAAGGCGGTGCTGGCGGAGGCGGTGGAATGTTTAGTGGAGGGCCATTTGGATTTGGCAAAAGCAAAGCCAGAATGTTGATAGGCGGTAAAGATATTAAAACTGGATTTGACGATATTGCAGGGATTGATGAGGCAAAAGAAGAATTGCAAGAAATTGTAGATTTTTTGAAAGATCCACAAAAATATCAAGCTTTGGGGGCAAAAATTCCAAAGGGTTGCTTGCTTATAGGTTCACCGGGGACCGGTAAAACATTGCTGGCAAAAGCAATTTCGTGTGAGGCGCAAGTTCCGTTCTTTTTTATATCTGGATCCGATTTTGTTGAGATGTTTGTTGGTGTTGGAGCGAGTCGTGTGCGAGATTTGTTTGCACAAGCTAAAAAACATGCTCCTTGTATAATTTTTATAGACGAAATTGACGCAGTAGGCAGACACAGAGGTGGAGGGCAGGGTGGCGGAAACGACGAACGCGAACAAACGCTAAATCAAATGTTGGTTGAAATGGACGGTTTTGAAGAAAACTCTGGAATTGTAGTGATTGCTGCTACAAACAGACCCGATGTTTTGGATAATGCATTGCTTAGACCGGGGCGTTTTGATCGTCAAGTAATGGTTGATTTGCCTGATATAAAAGGGCGTCAAGCTATATTGGATGTTTATATCAAAAAGATTAAAATGATTCCAACTGTTGATGTAAAAGCGATTGCCCGTGGAACACCTGGATTTTCGGGAGCCGATTTAGCAAATTTGGTAAACGAGGCAGCATTGCTTGCGGCTAGGGCTAATAAAAATATTGTAACTCAAAAAGAATTTGAAGATGCAAAAGATAAAATTTTAATGGGAACCGCTCGTAAAACCGCTATGAAAGATGAAGAACGAAAATTGACGGCTTATCACGAAAGCGGCCATGCTTTGGTTGGAATTAGCATGCCGGCTTCTGATCCGATTCATAAAGCTACTATAATTCCTAGGGGTAGGGCTCTGGGGATGGTTGTTAGATTGCCAGAAGGAGATAGATTTTCTATGACTCGCGAAAAAATGTATGCCGATTTAGCGGTTGCAATGGCAGGTCGTGTTGCTGAAGAAATTATTTTTGGTGTAGATAGAGTTACAAGCGGGGCGTCTTCTGATATAGAGCAAGCCACAAAACTTGCTAGGGCGATGGTTATAAAATGGGGCCTTAGCGATAAAGTTGGTATGATAAACTATGGCAACGATAAAAAAGAATTTTCAACTCAGGTTTATAGCTCGTCAGAAAAAACTGCCGAACTTATCGATTCGGAGGTTAAATTACTTGTTGATGATTCGTATATTCTTGCAAAAAAAATATTAACCGAAAAATTGGATTCGTTGCATAAATTGGCCAATGCATTGCTTGAATTTGAAACATTATCTGGTGAAGAAATAAATGATTTGATGGCAGGAAAAGATATTTCGCGTGTTGTTGAAGAGCCTACAAAAAGAGGTTCAATTTTATCTGATGCATAGTTTGATAACAGATGTAATTATAGTTGGTGGTGGAGCTGCGGGTTTAATGTGTGCTATGACTGCTGGCGAGGGCGGAAAAAGTGTTATTTTGGTTGAGCATACAGCAAAAATTGGAGAAAAAATAAGAATTTCTGGTGGTGGCAGATGTAATTTTACCAATTTATATACAACTCCTGCTAATTTTATTTCGCAAAATCAAAACTTTTGTATTTCTGCATTAAAAAAATACACTCAACACGATTTTATCGCATTAATCACAAAACATAAAATAAAATATCACGAAAAAACACTAGGGCAACTTTTTTGCGATGAATCAGCTACTCAAATTATCGATATGTTTGTAAAAGAATGTGTTAAAAATAATGTGCAAATTAAAACAAGCCACTTGGTTCAAGCAATTGAAAAAATTGGTGATAATTTTGAATTGACGATAAATGATAAAAAATATTTAACTAAAAAAGTTGTTATTGCAACGGGCGGACTTTCTATTCCCAAAATTGGAGCTAGTGATTTTGGGTATAAAATAGCGCGTCAATTTGGGCATAAAGTTGTGCAACCAAGACCAGCTTTGGTACCATTAACACTTGATGAGTCAACCTTAAATATTACAAAACAATTGGCGGGCGTGGCACAAAATTGTGTTGCAACTTTTGATAAAACTAATTTTATCGAAGCAATGCTTTTTACTCATCGGGGGCTTAGCGGGCCAGCAATTTTACAAATTTCGTCATATTGGCAACAAGGCAAAGAAATTTATCTAAATTTATCGCCAAAAACACAAATTTTTGAAGCAATTGTGCAGGCAAAAAAAGATAAACCAAAACAACAAATTCAAACAGTTTTAGCTAATTTTTTACCAAAAAAACTTTCCGATTACATAACTGAGCAATCTGGCTGCGAAGGATTTATCGCCGATTTATCTAATGCAAAAATAAAAGAAGTCTCGCAAATGGTTAATAATTTTAAAATCAAACCCAACGGAACAGAAGGATTCGCCAAAGCCGAAGTGACAATCGGTGGGGTTGACACAGATTTTGTTTCATCTAAAACATTCCAAAGCACAAAAGTTAAAGGTCTATATTTTATCGGCGAAGTTCTAGATATAACTGGACACCTTGGCGGATTTAATTTTCAATGGGCTTGGAGCTCAGGTTTTGCAGCTGCAAAAGGCTTCCAAGATGAATAATGCTGTTGTTTTGTTGGATTTTGTGGAATGGTTGCAAAATTTGTGCCCGTCATGTTTATTGTGTGTTCTTTTTGCCACGGATATTTTGGTAAAAATTTTATCAATCCAATATCATCATGTGAATAATGTAGCCACGAATGAAAAACAGCAGGAACCCTAGAAGATTCTGATGTTCCATTATAAATACAAAAACGCTTTTTTTTACCAACAGATGTTTTTTGTGTATTGTGCTCAAAATATAGATTGCCAAAATTATCTATACCAACAAGTTTTGCAAACAATTTTGTTTTAATAATCGTTATTAATCTTAATATTTTAAACATTTTATAAATAATTATATCTGTTAATACAATATAAATTAATGTTATTTTAAATGCAATAAAAAACGATTTATCTGCTAATGTTGTCTAGAAAGATAAATTATAATTGACTTAAAACTATTATCTATTACTATAAAAATAGTTTATGTTTATTATTTTACAATTTTATGAATTACTCACCTTATCGCTCATCAGAGTTTTTAAATACATTTGAGGTTTTACCAGATCAAAATAAAATTAGTGAAATAATTCATAGAGAGTTTAAAAAATATAGCAAATTATCTGATAAGGTAATAAATGACATTAAAGAAAATGTTAATAATGATTATA
>CAMCQG010000009.1 GCA_945876965.1 Rickettsia typhi | reverse complement strand
TACCAACAGCATTTGCAATGCCCTGCCCTAACAAACCTGTGGTAGTTTCGATGCCTGATAACAAATTATATTCTGGATGACACGCAGTTTTTGAATTTAATTTGCCAAAATTTTTTAAATCATCTATTGAAATATCTGGATATCCAGTGAGATAAAATAAAGCATACAACATTACCGATCCGTGTCCATTAGAAAGAATAAAACGATCTCTCTCTGTCCATTTTGGATTATTTGGATTAAATTTTAAAAATTCAAGATACAAAACGGAAACAATATCTGCCATTCCAAGCACCATTCCAATATGACCAAATTTTGCATTAAAAATGGTATCTGTTCCCAAAGAACGAATACAGTTTGCTAAAGATTTTAATAAATTGCTATGCATTTAGTTTTGCCTCAGATTCAACAATAGAAGATACTAAATTGATAATCTTTTTACGAACATTTAAATCGCTAATATCAAGATATGCCTTTACTAAGCTTAACGATTGTTTATCGTCATATGGAATTTCGCCAACACCAACACTTGCTTTTCCGCTAGACACAACATTATCAGGAAAAAACATACCAACATCAATACCAAATGTATATGCTATTCTAAATAAAACTTCTGCATGAATCCTATTTACACCTTTTTCGTATTTCTGAACCTGCTGAAATGTAACTCCAATCGCAACTCCAAGCTCAGTTTGTGTAATATTAAACTTGTTACGAAATTCTGCTAATTTTTTGCCAACCTCAACATCAACATCTGTAACCCTTGCTTTTCTTATATGAGGAAGTTCATTTCCATCTTGATCTTTTTTTATTTTTGCCATAAAAACGAGTGTATATTAACTTAACAAACCATACACATTATTATATTGGTTTTATTAAATGCAAGAAAAATAATATCTTGACTTTAAAATCCCTATTATAAAAAATGATTTATATTTTAAGTTTTTTTAAAAATGAATATTATTGATATTGCAACAAATATTCTACAAAAAGAGATAATAGGCATAAAATCAATACAAGATTTAATCAAAACAAAAGATTTTAACAATGCAATAGAAACTCTTCTTAAAACAACCGGTAAAGTTATAATAAGTGGAATGGGTAAATCTGGGCATATTGGTAAAAAAATTGCAACAACCTTAGCTTCCACTGGAACACCTAGCTGTTTTATTCACCCCGCAGAAGCAAGCCATGGAGACTTAGGGATGGTTAGCAACCAAGATACAATGATTTTGATATCTTCTTCTGGTGACACAGCAGAGCTAAAAGATATAACTTTGTTTGCAAAGTTTAACAAAATAAAAACTATTTGTATAGTTACAAAAAAAGATAGTTTTTTAGGTGAGAACACAGATATTTCTTTGGTTACAGGGCAATTAGAAGAAGCAATGCCACACTTACCAGCACCAACAACATCTACAACTGTTATGATGATTATTGGCGATATTATCGCTGGCTGTTTATCGGTTTACAAAGGTTTCGATAAAGCTAAATATAATAAATTTCATCCGGGTGGATTTTTAGGTAAAAGCTTATCACATATAGGAGATATTGTTAAGAATCAAGATTTGCCAATTGTTAAATTGGATACAAAAATGCATAATATTATTTTAGAGATAACATCAAAAAAATATGGATTAGTTGCGGTTGTAGATGATAACGGCTTGATACTTGGAACCATATCAGATGGTGATTTGCGTAGACACATGGAAGATAATAATATTATGTCATTTACAGCAAAAGATATTATGAGTGTTGATCCAAAAACGGTTCACTGCGAAGTATTTGTAACTGATGTTATTGAAATTTTAACTAAATATAAAATCTTGACAATTTTAGTATTGGATGATAATGAAAAATTTATTGGAATAGCACAACTTTATGATTTAATTATATGATAAAAAAAATATTGTTAACAAATTTTATATCGATGATATTTTGTATCTCGATTGCCAATGCAGATATAACAAATGATTGCGGTACTGTAACGGGTTTGTATCAAAATCATAATATTGAATTAAAATTTAATTTTTCAAAAGATTGCACTTTTTATACAGCTGGTGTGCAAGATTTAGCAACTGAACCGATTATTGTTGTTGATAACGAAAATATTAAAATTGATGAAATAAAATGGCCAGAATATACAATAAAAACAGAACAAATTGGGGATGAAAAATATAAACATAGTGTTATAAATGGTGATTTTGTATTAAATATACCAATAAAAATAAAAAATAAAAAAGGTAATAAAAATTTTAATATTACAATCGATTATCAAATATGTAAAGATAGAAAATGTTCACCAGAAACTATGACGATACAAATCATAGATAACAAGTTAATTATAGCCCAAGATAAGCCGTTACAAATTATCACCCCAAAGCATAATTTTGTATTTCAGGTTTTAATAGCATTTTTTGGTGGCATAATTCTTAATTTTATGCCATGTGTATTGCCAATTTTAGGAATAAAACTTGCGTCTCTTTCATATGGTGATAAACCAAAAAACGAAATCAAGTTTGCCGCAATTATGTCTTTGTTTGGTATTATTGTTAGTTTTATAGTTATGGGTTTATTGGCTTCGTTTATAAAATTGCCGTTTGAAACCGTAAACACCGATACTCAAATGTGGGGTTCGATTTTTCAAAATAGGTATTTTATACTAATTTTAACATTATTGGTTGCTTTGTTTATAGATATTCAGCGTGGAAGATGCAACATAAATGTTAGTTTAAACAATAAATTAACTGGTGGATCGTATCATTTTTTAAGCGGAATTTTATCAACTGTTTTGGCAAGTCCGTGTGTTGCACCAGTTATTGGCTTATCTTTGGTGTTTAGCGCAAATGCTTCGTTTATCGAGGGCATTATAATATTTATTGCGATTGGTCTAGGTTTTGGATTACCTTATATTATTTCGTTTTTTTATCCAGATTTATATAAAAAAATGCCAAAAACTGTATTATTTAGTATTTGGTTGCAAAGAATTTTGAGCACTTTATTGTTTTTAACATTTTTTTGGTTAATGTACGTTATTGCTCTACAAAGCGGTATACAATTTGTAATGGTGGTTATGGTTGGGGTATTTATTTTCTCGCATTTTGGATGGAAGATTAAGAAAAAAGAATATCGTTTAATATTGTTTATAGCGATTATTGTTCCTATTTTTGCATTAAACGGACTAACAAACGACAACAAAACAGAAGATGATTTGATGTGGCAAAAATATTCCAGTAAAAAGCTTGATAAAGCTTTATCAGAAAATAATATTGTTTTAGTTTTGGGTACTGCCGATTGGTGTTCGTGGTGTCATATTTTAGAAAAAACAGTATTAGAACGGACAAAGTTTATGGATTTTATTACACAAAATAATGTAATCATGTTAAAAGCCGATTTAACAGACTCAAACGATGTGGATGCAAATGAGTTTTATAAAAGTCAAAAAGAAGTAGGTTTGCCAATTTTAAATATTTACTCTAATAATAACCCAAATGGAAGGTCTATTATTTTTGACTCATTTTCTGTTAATTCTGTGATTAATAAAATTGAATCAGAAAAAGCATTAACCCGTGGCATCGATTTAAAATAAAAAATTTTTTAATAATACATCACCATACTCACTTAAAAAACTTTCTGGATGAAATTGCACACCATAGATTGGTAATTGTGAATGCATAATTCCCATAATTTCATTGTCTTCTACTGCCCATGCTGTAATTTTTAAACTATCGTTCATTGTGTTTTTATCGATTGCAAGAGAGTGATATCTGGCAACAAAAAATTCTTCTTTTAATCCATTAAAAATTGGCTCAAAATTATGTTTAATCAAACATTTTTTGCCGTGCATAATTTTTTTAGAATTAGATACTTTTACACCAAAATATTCTGCTATAATTTGATGCCCTAGACATATCCCTAAAATTGGTAATTTATTTTTAAAATAATCAATTACCTCAAAACAAATACCCGATTCTTTTGGATTTCCGGGTCCGGGAGAAATAATTATTTTATCTGGATTTTGCTCAGCAATATCTTTAATGGTGCATATATTTTTCAAAACTACAACATTGCAATCAATTTTTTGCAATAAATGAACAATATTATAAGTAAAAGAATCGTAGTTATCTATAATACAAATTTTCATAGCCCCACTTTAATTAATCCTCTTATGCTATTAGAAAGCCATACTTCATCAGCATTTTTTAGCTCATCAAGTGTAATATTTTTTTCCAAAACTGGCGTTGTTTCTATAAAAATTTGCCTAATTATTCCCGGCAATATCCCTGCCGATAAAGGCGGTGTAACCCACTGATTATCTTTTTTTATAAATATATTGTGTCGCGATGCCTCGCTTATAAAACCTAGATTATTTATAAAAATAACATCATAAACATTATATTTTTGGTATTCCGTGTTATAAATGTTGCGTCTGCTGGTTTTGTGTTGCAAAAAAATATCACAAGAATCAATAATTATATCACTAATTACAACTTTATTTGTTAGAATTGTATCAATATCGCTAATTTTTATTTCGTATTCTCCATTTTGTTTTACACTCAAACGGACTTTTTTGATTCCACAATCAATTTGTGGAAAAACAATATTTTTGCCATTAAAACCAAAATATTGCATCGATTTTTTCATTCTTGCCAAATGCAAATCTAAATTTTGAATAACTCCATCAATTGATTTCATGGTTTCAAAAATTTCAAAATCGTTTATACTTCGCAAAAATTGAGATTTTAATAAACATTCATCAAATTCATCACTTGTTTTTGATTCATAAATTATACCACCACCAATGCCAGCGATATATTCTTTATTTTTATAAACAGAAGTTCTAATGGCCACATTAAAACAAAAATCATTGTTTGGCAAAATATAGCCAACGCTACCACAATAAATCTCGCGAGGGTTGTTTTCTAACTCAGAAATAATCTCCATTGTTCTAATTTTTGGTGCCCCATTAATAGACCCACACGGGAATAATGCTTTTATTATATCGTAAAATGATTTATTTTTAATTTCACATTTAACGGTACTAATCATTTGATTAAGGGTATTAAAATTCTGCATCTCAAACGGATTTACAACCTCAACAGTTCCTTTTTCTGCAATAACAGACATATCATTGCGAATTAAATCAACAATAATTGCATTTTCGGAGATAATTTTGTCATCAGGTTTATCGCCAATTTTCCAAGTTCCTTTCATTGGTTTTGATACAATAGTATTGTTGGTTTTTTTTAAAAATAACTCAGGAGAAAGAGACACAATTGAATAATTTTCAAATTCTAAAAATGCAGTAAATTCGGCATTTTGTTTTTTGCACAAATAATAATAAAGATTTTCTGGTGTGCTTAGCGATTTAAAGCTATATCTAAATGTATAGTTTGTCTGATATGTATCACCATTATGTAAATGTTCTTTTACTTTTGTAATTTTTTTTGCATATTCCAGCGATGTTTCACTATATTTTATATCATAAACTGCCCCGTTTTCATAATCAACTTCTGGCAAATTGCCCAACAAAGATACTTCTTTAAACACAACAAAATGTAACAACGGTATAGATAATTCTTTATGCGGTATCTTTTTGTCAACCAAATA
The DNA here is from genome assembly GCA_945876965.1 of Rickettsia typhi. GTDB lineage: Bacteria > Pseudomonadota > Alphaproteobacteria > Rickettsiales > Deianiraeaceae > CAMCQG01. The sequence goes on along the minus strand of CAMCQG010000009.1, from coordinate 33,316 downwards.
ACAACCAGCTTCATAGCTTATAAAGCCTGCAATATAAAATCCTTGTGATGTATATTTTTCAACACTTTTTAATACATCGATCAATGATTTTTTATCATTCGCTATAAGTTCTATTTTTTTATCATAAAATTTATATCCAAATTTATTTTTTGTATCAAAAAAATACACCAAAATCAACCAATTAAATTATTTCTATATTTAGCAAACTGTTGTAAAATTTGCTGTCCTGCAAAAACAGCTTCTCCACTAAGCTCCTCTTCAATTCGCAACAATTCATTATACTTTGCAATACGGTCCGTTCGCGACATTGAGCCAGTTTTTATTTGACCAGATTTTGTACCAACAGCTAAATGTGCCAAAGAAACATCTTCTGTCTCGCCCGATCTATGAGATAAAATCGTACTATATCCTGCATTTTTAGCAATATCAATTGTCATTAAAGTTTCACTAAGGGTTCCAATTTGATTTGGCTTAATAAGTATTGAATTTGCCATTTTACGATGCATAAAATCCTGAAAAATATAAGGATTTGTAACAAATAAATCATCGCCAACAATTTGCACATAGCTTCCCATTGCTTTTGTCATAATTGAAAAACCTTCTTCGTCAAATTCAGATAACGGATCTTCAATTGAAAAAATTGGATAAGACTTAACTAAATCATAATACATATCAACCATTTCATCTGTCGAAAGAGTTTTACACTCCCCTTTCATAACATATTTACCAGTTTTTTTATCATAAAATTCACTTGCCGCAACATCCATTGCAATCAAAACATCTTGACCAGCTTTATATCCAGCTTTATCAATTGCAAGCATCAACAAATCCATAGCTTCTCCAATTGAATCTAAATTTGGTGCAAAACCACCCTCATCACCAACATTTGTATTTAATCCCTTGCTATGCAAAATATCTTTTAAAGCATAAAAAACTTCTGCCCCAACCTGCAATGCCTCGCTAAATGTGGCACCCTTTACAGGCACAATCATAAATTCTTGAACATCTAACTTATTATCAGCATGCTTACCACCGTTTATTACATTCATAAGCGGAACGGGTAACAAATTTCCCATTATTCCGCCAATATATCTATACAAACCAACGCCACCAACTTGACAGGCCGCTTTTGCAACAGCCAGTGATACAGCTAAAATTGCGTTTGCACCAAGCTTTTCTTTGTTATCGGTACCATCTAAATCAACCATCATTTGATCGATATCAGTTTGAATCATTGCATTTTGCCCAATCAATAGGGGCTTAATTTTATTTTCAATATTAGCAACAGCTTTTAATACACCTTTTCCGCCAAAAAACGAACTATTTCCATCCCTAAGCTCACAAGCCTCTTTGCTACCAGTTGAAGATCCAGACGGAACAGATGCCCTTGCTTTTATACCATTCTCTAAAAAAACCTCAGCTTCAACTGTTGGATTACCTCTTGAATCAAATATTTGTCTTGCTTTAATATTTACAATATTCATTTATGTACAAATTAATTGTTAAAGCTCTATTTTTAATGCGTTAAATAAATTAATTCACCTTCGATAAAAATTTTATCATCTTTAATCAAATTATCAACCGCTATTTTATATTCAACCTCAGTTATATCATAATGAACCATTGCCAAATATTGTAAATTATCAGATAATATTGCATCATCATTACCCAATGTTTTTAATAGATGCAATATTATTTCTTCTAATGTATTCATTAGTTCTACTACTTACCAAATAAAGCACCAAATAATCTACCAACAATACCTTGTTTTTTAGGTTTTATTTCGTATTTATTATTTTTCCCTTGATATCCAGTTTTGCTATAAGGTTTTTTACGAGGGGGATAGCGACCAGCAGAATCTTTTGGGTCCGCAGATCTATCAAATTTATCTTTTGAGCCCTTATACCCATTTGCACGAGGGTGGCGATTTTTCTGACCATCAGACTTGTGCGAACCTGTATCAACAGTTGACATATCTTTTTCTTTATCAAATAGATTTTTTTGTTGCTCATAGTAATACAGAGATAATGGGGTCCCTTTATAATCAGATACTATTTGACCAAGATCGGCACTATCTTTTTTTGCAATAATTTTGTATTGATCTAAAATCATTTGAGGAATATCAATAAAATTTAATGCAACTTTATATTTATTTTCAAGTTTATTTAAATCATCTTTTCGTGAATTTTTAAGTGCAACCGTTGTTTGTGGAGAACACTGTATGTCAAATTTTGTATATAATTTATTTTGTGAAATAAATTGACTTAAATCTTTTAATAAATTGGTCACAACAACATCTACAGCTCTAACTTTTCCACATCCACCACAAGCTACACAAGGAATTGTGCTTAAATCATTAATACTAGACCTAATTCTTTGCCTTGATAGCTCTAATAATCCAAAAATACTAATTCTAGCAAACTGAACTTTTGCTCTATCATTATAAAATGCAGATTTTAATGTTCTTTCGACCATTTTACGATTTCTAATATCAAGCATATCGATAAAATCAACGACTATCAATCCACCCAAATCTCTTAATTTTAACTGCCTTGCAATCTCTATTGCAGCCTCCATATTGATTTTTAATGCAGTATCTTCAATATTTTTTTCTGCAGTAGATTTGCCAGAATTTACATCAATTGAGGTTAAAGCTTCTGTTGCCTGAATAACGATTGATCCCCCAGAAGGCAAATCAACGCGTTCGTACAATAAATCTTTAAGCTGTTTATCAATATTATGTTTAACAAAAAGAGGGGTAGTTTCTTTATACAAAATAACCTTATCGGCATCTTGTGGCGATAGATCATTAATTGCCTCTAAAACTTGCTCATAAACATCGCTACCTTGAACAATAATAGACTCTGTCTTTTTTGAATACATATCTCTAATTGCCTGTTTTATTATTCCTGTTTCAGAATAAATCATCGACATCGTCTTTGACTCCAGTGTGGTTGTTCTAATTTTATTCCAAAGCTTTATTAGATATTCGTAGTCTTTATACAAATCTTCTTCTGGAATATTTTCTCCTGCTGTCCTAACAACAATACTCATTCCGGGTGCTAGTGGAAATTTTTTAACCGCAGATATAATTCTGCGTCTTTCACTAGATTCTACAATTTTACGAGAAATACCAATTCCGCTTAAACTATTTGGCATAAAAACACAATACCTACCAGGTAAACTAATATAAGTTGTAAGAGACGCACCTTTATTACCTCTTTCATCTTTATAAACCTGAACTAAAACATTTTGTCCGCGCTTAATAACTTCTTGAATATTATATCTTTTATAAATATCGTAGCTCGATGAAGTCTTTTCTTCATCAATATTTTCATCTTCTTCTTTTTCATTTTTTTCGTTTTCTTCGTTTGCAATATCTTGATGTTTTTTAATTTCTGCATTTATAGCATCTTTATCATCAGAAGGTAATTGATAGTAATCTGGATGAATATCCGAAAAAGGTAGAAAACCATTTCTGTCCCCTCCAAAGTCAACAAAGGCGGCCTGCAAAGCGTGTTCAACACGAATAATGGTCCCAAGATAGATATTAGAACGAATAGATTTAATAAGAGAGCTATCCATTAAAACTTCTTCTAGTTTGTTTTCGGAATTTGTAGCAACAATTGTTGTGCTTGAGGAATAGGTACCGTCAATAAGAATTTTTTCAGCCATATATTTGTAAATAAGATATTTTTTAGCTCTCTAAAGGCAAAATTTTGAGCACCAACAAGCGTGCCCGATATAAATAATTTTATTTTTTTTAATATTAAAAAATATGATAACATTCCAATAAACATTAGTTTAAAAATAATTGTATGCCATAGAGACAAAAAAATACTAAAATAATCTATTTTAAATGCAAACTATTTTTTAAATTTAAATTATTAAAAATAACAAGAAATCAAAAAAAATAAAAATATATAGTATCAAGACATCATTTAATTAATCTTAACCCAAGTTACATCAGAAGATTTTCCTGGTGTGTCTAAAATACGCAATTCGTGTCCTTTTGTGTCAATAATTTTTATTTTTGTTTTTCTATCACCCTTGTCTCTAAAAGAAAATGCGATTTGCATACTACTTGGCGACCATGTTGGCCCATCTGCCTGATAACCTGAATATAAAATTCTCTCATCGTTACCATCAGGTCTTATGATACCAATGCTAAATACATTATTTAACAACCTAGTAAAAGCAATCCATTCACCATTTGGTGACCATTCTGGCTCCATATAATGTCCTTTTTCAAATGTTATTCTGTGGTTATTCCATCCGTTTGAAGACATAATATAGATTGCAGGCTTACCATTAACATTAGATGTATAAGCAATGTGTGTGCCATCGGGAGAAAAACACGATGCAACATTTAACCCACCATCTGTTATTTTATTAAATTGACCCGTTAAAAAATTAAGATTATAAATATTTGCAGAATCATTTTGCATAATAGTAAATACCAAGTTATTACCATCAGATGAAACACTTGGAGAGATAAGCTTATAGGATACTAAAGATTGATAAATTTTACCCAAATCAACAATTTGACCATTAACAACATTGAGCGTGTTAATTCTTGATATACCATCGGTAAAATCAGAATAAATTATTTCTTTTCTGATCGTAGAATATGCCGGAGACATTGCCATACCACTATTTGTTAAATATCTTTGGTTATAACCATCTCTATCTACCACGGAAATTCTTCGTTTTTGTATATTACCTGCACCAATCTCATCTATGTATATTAATTTTGTATTAAAATCACCCTCATACCCAACAAGAGATAACATAATCACATCAGCTATAATATGTGCAACTTTTCTAGCTCCAGTACTCGAGATAACATACTTTTTTTCAATAATTATCCCCTCAGAAAATACATCATATAAAGATGCCTTAATAATATAAGAATTAGCATTATTGCCCGGCACAATAGATAGGAAAACAACATTATCATTTTTTGATGACCTAAAAATATTCAACTCCTCAGATAAAGAATCTTGATTTGGTATATAATCTATATTTTTTAAATTAACAACAAATCTTGCAGTGCTATTTAAATCTTCGCCAATAATTTGTTTTATATTTGATAAAATACCAAAATCAGGATTGTTATCGGTAACTATTGCAATAGGAATCCTTCTCTCTTCTCTGCTATATAAATCAATTGCAGACATAGACTTTATATCAGCAAAAGAAACATTTGATGCAAATAAAAATATCAATAACACAAAACGCATTGCAAAAAAAAATTATATATTTCAATATTTATAAATATCTTATAATAGTCAACATTTTTCTAAAATTTTAAATGTAATAGGGCTTTTTTTGTAAGAATCCTACCTCTAGTTGTTCTCTCTATAAAACCTTCTTGCAATAAAAATGGCTCTATTGTTTCTTCGATTGACCCCTTATCATCGGATAGCCCAGCTGCAATAGTTTCAACCCCAACAGGACCGCCAGAATAATTTATGGCTATAAATTTTAAATATCGTAAATCAGAACTATCCAAGCCACAGCTATCTACCCCCATTTGAACACAAGCTTTTTCAACTGTTTTTTTATTAACTTTTTTCAAATTCTCAAACATAGTAAAATCAATAATTCTTTTGCAAAGTCTAATTGCAATTCGTGGAGTACCTCTGGCTCTATCGGCAATCATCATTGCGGCATCTTCATCTATTGCAAAATTATATAATTCTGTACATCTTTTTACAACCAACATTAATTCATTCTGTGTATAAAATTGCAACGGAAATAAAATTCCAAAACGACTTCGCAAAGGATTAGAGATAAGACCCATTCTAGTTGTTGCACCAACCAATGTAAATCTTGGCAAATCAATTTTTATTGTTCGAGCCGAAGGTCCGTCCCCAATTACAATATCAAGACGAAAATCTTCCATGGCAGAATACAAAACCTCCTCAACAGATGTTGGTAATCGATGAATTTCATCAATAAAAAGAACATCTTTGGGTTGTAAATTTGTTAATATCGCGGCCAAATCTCCACTTTTAGAAATCATAGGACCAGAAGTAACTCTAACTCCAACGCCTAATTCTTCTGCTATTATGAATGAAAGTGTTGTTTTTCCTAACCCCGGCGGGCCATAAAAAAGTGTATGATCAAGAGCATCTTCTCTTTGTTTTGCTGCATTTATATAAACTGTCAAACTTTCTTTTATTTGTTCCTGACCAACAAAACTTGATAATTTAGAAGGCCTAAGTTGTTGTTCATCTTTTTGCTCTTCGGCAACAAAATTGACATCCGTTATATCTTCCATAAAAACTAACTATCATTATCTTCTTCTTTTTCGTCATCATCATCATCATCGTCCTCATCCATCCAGTCATATTTTTTTAAACGCTTATCAGAATTTTCATCTTCACGATTTATAATTGCTGGCATATTTTTATTTTCTCCTTTTATTTTGGCTAATTGTTCAGCTATTATAGCCATCTTATCGGTTAAACTCTGAATATCATCGGTAATATCATCTGTTCTGTCTTCCACCATTTCTTTTATTTTTTCATCAACTTCTTCTGGGGTCGCAATTTGCTTAAATCTTTTAGTAAAATCTATTATTTTTTCATCAACTTCTGTTTGCTTGGTGCCAATAGACAAAATATTTTCTTGCAAATCTTTAATTAAAGATTCAAAAACAGCAACTTCTGGTTGCGAAGAAGTTGAAAAATAAGCAGATATATAAATTAATAAACCAGCAATGACAAATATAAATATTGCACTTTTAAGGCCAAAACTAAGGCTTACTCCATACCAAAAAACTGCATCACTCAAATTTATTGAATTCATTATATTTATCAAACTTGCTAACATAGCAACATAAATATACCCAGCAATCTCGTAATGTAAAATTTTTGGATTATTTTTTTTATTATCAGAATGAACTATATTTTGCAAAAAATATATCAACAACATAATAAAAATTGCAGTTGTATTTATAATGTTTAAAAAATATGGCATAAAGTTATATATAAGACAATTATTTTATAATTAAATAAATATAATATATGTCAAGTTTTTTTATAATAAACCAAAAGAGCTAACGGAACAGATACGCCGAGCAATATATAAAAAAAGGATATATCTATATAATTTGTTGTATTTTTAATAAAACTAAATATACAAATTATACAAACAACAAAGCTTGTTATCAAATTCAAAATAACAACCCTATTTAATAAATTTTTTCTAATAATTAGCAGCCCCGAAGACGATAATATAAATATAAAAAAAATAAAAACATATAAATACATTATTTTTTATCAATTATTTGAGATATTTTTTCATTTGGCATTTCGGAATAATCATCTTTATCAAAAAAATGAACCAACATCTGATTATCGTTTACACCAATAACTATTGTCCCAGGCGTCATTGTAATTGCATTTGCGTGCATTGCTGTATTTATTACACCCGATAAATCTTTAAAAACAACAATCCCAATCATTGATTCTGTGGTTATTTTTTCATTCCAAATTATTTTTGTTAATTTAATTCCTGATACAAAAATATCGTATAAAATTTTAATTGTATACCTTATTCCAACAACCGATAAATAAATTCTTGGCAAAAAATCAAGATATTTTAATATTAAAATTGACAATAAAACACCAACAAAACCACAAGAAAGTAAAAAATTATCAAATAGTCCCGAAAAACAAAACCAAACCAAAGATAAAACAATAAATATATTAATTCGCCACATCTTCTATTTTTGTCTTATGTAACATATCTAACGGTAAATAAGGAACAACTCCCTTACTAACATTATCATCAATAATAATTTTATCCATTCCAGAAAACACATCTTCCATTGTTTCAAGATATATTCTTTTACGGGTCACATATTTTGCATTTTTATATTGATCGTAAACATTGTTAAACCTACTAGCCTGACCTTGTGCTTTGGTGATTTCTTCAATTGAATACGCCTCTGCATCTTGGATAATTTTTTGTGCCTGACCACGAGCCCTTGGTGTTATATCGTTTTTATAACTTTCGGCACGGTTCACATCACTTTCTTTGTCAACCCTTGCAGTTTGAACATCACGAAATGCATCAATAACTGGCAATGGAGGATCGGCACGCAACATTTGCACAGTCACAATTTCAACACCACTATTGTAATCATCCAATATCGCCTGAACATTTTCTGTTGTTGAAGATTCTATAATAGCCCTGCCCTTTGTTATAATATCAGCCAAAGTATTTTTTGCTACAACCTCGCGAATCACGCTTTGTGAAACATCTGTTATTGTTTTTATTGGATCTTTAACGCTAAATACATATGCTTTTAAGTCTTTTATTTTCCACTGAACCTCAAAATGCATATCAATGATATTTTCATCACCAGTAAGCATTAAGCCATCTTGTAGCCTTGCACTATTACCAGCAGAAACAAGATATAAACTTTTATTAGAAGTATCTTTTGTCTCAATTAAAGTTGAATCTAATCCAATTTTTAATGTTCTAATTCTTGTTACCGTTTCTTTAAAAGTATTTTCAATAGGATAAGGCATTCTATAATGAAGACCAGGAGCCAAAGTACGATTATATTTTCCAAATCTTGTTATTATTGCTTGTTGCTCTGGTGCTACTGTTAAAATTCCAGTAAAACAGTACAATACAATACCAACAATAACGCCAAAAAATATTGATTTATTTGATTTTTTAGGATTCTCTAAGCCCAAGATATTATTTATAAAATCAACAACAGAAGAATAAAAATCGTTTTGTATTGTTTCTTTTTTTTGACCATCTATTATTTTTTTTTCTGGTTTTTTTGTTCCAAAATTTATATCATCCCAAGGATTTTCTGACATTTTAAAAAATATTAATAAAAAAATAGGAGACCAAAAAGATCTCCTAAAAAGATAACTAGTTTACAGCATCACTCAAGTGTTTACCAACTTTAGCAACAACTTTATTTTTTGCAGCTATATCGATAATCTCACCAGTCTTAGGATTGCGACCTTTTTTTGCAGCAACATGCTTAACTTTTAAATTAATCACTCCAGCCCATGCAATTTCTCCATCAGTCTTTAAAGCCTCTATGAATACTTCTTTGCATTCATCAAAAACCTTATTAATAACAGTTAAAGGCAAATCACATTTGTGTGCCACTTCTTTTAGCCAGTCCAACTTTTTCATAAAAAAACAAGTAAAGATATAAAAATCAAAATAACCAATTAAAAAAACAATCGATTATACAATAAATAAAACGATTTATGATAAAAGCAAGTATTTTTTCTTTTTTTATTTATAAAAATATAAAACTTAATTTTTATAAGCTTTTTTTATTTATTAAAATGACTTGCTTTTTAGAAAAATAATAAAAAACATTAACTATTATGAATAAAATTTATAGCTATTTTGATGTTATTTACTAGGATTATTAAAACAAATATTATCATATTATTGTTTATAATCATCATTTCTGGATGCGACTCTGGATGTATAGATGCCGATGATGATGGCAACATGCAAAAATCTAAATCAACCAAAATATATCCAATAAATCCAGATGTGGTTGGTGATGCAGTAGACACTAGTGTTACTTTTTCGTCCAGCAATATAGGGGTATTATCATCACAGTATTTGGTAAAACCAAAAACAACAAATGAACAAGCAAGCAAAAACATATGGCAATCTTATACTTTTACAGATAGAATATCTGGCAGCACTGCTGATATAATAGCGCATGAAAATATGCCAATAAATATTAATGTTAAAGGTAAAATTTTATTAAATGGTTCGCAGGATATTGTTAATTTGCCAGCCAAACTTGATAAGGTTGGTGACAGCTATTTTTTGCCACAAGTTACTAGTGTACTGTCTTTACCTGGAGGATCAGATGTTTCTATATCTGTTTTTAGTACAGGATCAGATCCAGTATTAAACGGTGTAACCCTTACAGACGGATTAGGAGTATTTGGTGTTGTAACGCAAGACACTGATGGGTTAGCTAAATATGCACAAACAAAAAACTGGGCATGTCATAATGGCACCGGGGGGAAGAACACAGTAACAGATGGCCCTATTGCATCTGCATGTCGCGGTGCCGGGCAAGGGGCTGATGGAACAGGAAATACCCCAATAAAAATAGATGAAGGTTTATGTACCCCCGATGTTCAACCTAGCGAGTGTCAAGGTTTTGCATATAGTGAAGGCTTAACAGGTTTGGATGCTAGCGGAAAAGAAGATCTAACTCAAATGGCTACTGCAAATTTTAAAAAAATTGGATGGCTTGGAACATTAGATGAAACTATTAGAACTAAGTATCTTTTTTATAGCGTAGATGTATCTTATAGAACAATACATATGATTGCAGCTGGAATGCCAAAAGTAGTAAATGGCTCGAGTAACCCTCTTTGGAGCTATAAAGGTATGGGTTACACAGGACAAAAAATGCGTGGTGCATTAGGGGGGGGGGAAATGCCCGCTTTATCTGCCGGAGGTGACAGCTTTAGAATACATAATCCGTGGGTTTGGAATTCTGATTTTGCAGTTTGCACTCACGACAACACCATAAATGGATGGGCCACATCTAAAACATTTAAAACCGCAGATATGCCATCAAATGGGGCACTTAATCATTGGTATTTTGAAAAAGGAACATGCGATAGTATTGATAATAAATATAATATATCAAAAACAAATAAAAGATATGGAGGATTAATATATTATAATGTTGCAAATACTGATATTTTTTGGGGTGGACTAAATACAGATAGAATTACCGATTGTGAATATTGTGAAAATAAAGAATTTAATTTTATTAAACCAGAATTTTGTAATAAATTATCTTGTAATTTTAATATTGGCGGAGCTTCACAAACAATAACCCCATCTTCATGCCAAACAAAATCTTTTCAGGCCGAGCACCCACTACAATATATAGCATTTAATACTCTTGTTGCCGACGATAAATACATCAACAACACAGATAAAAGCGACAGAGGATGGGACGGATACGATAACTACAAACATCAAAATGTTTTACAAAAAGCTAAATGTCAGTATTCTTTAAAAGTTAACGGACAAGAAACAACATATTCTTCAACCACAGATGTTGCAAAATCTGTAAATAATTGGCATGTTGTTGGTAAAAAAATATCAAAAAACGATAGCGTATCTGTTGATGTAACTGGTGCTTATTCTCAAACATTTGGTTTTGGCGGAACAAGAGCATATGCACACGGCGCTGCATGCGATTATTTAGCAGCCACAGATGATGGATTTTTATATAACAACAAAAACCCTTATAGAGATTTTGGTACTAAAAATTGCAGAGCAACAACTGTTTTTGCTATCAAAAAAATACCTTTTGTTTCATGTTTTGCCGAGTATAAAAATGGCTGTTCTAATGTTAGAAATCCAAGTATTGATAAGTCTGATGAAGTTACTGGTTGCGGAAGCCAACATAAATATATAGATTTAGATGGAAAAGATCAAACAGTTGCTGTTGGGGCATGCAACAAAACTATAAACGGCAATGTTATCCCTCAAAAATATAGCAATTTTTCAACACAAAGAGTAAATACACTTATAGATTCATCTGGACCATTTAGTGTTGCCGAAAATGTTAGAAATGATCATTGCGGGGTATGTATAGCATCGGGATTGCCATCTGCAACAAACACATCTTATCCTCTTGTTTCGGTTAACGATTTTTCGCCAATAACAAATAATGCAATTTCAACAGCTGATGATTGCAGAAATAATCCAAATTATCAATGGGCCCAATCATATGTTGATGCCAATACAAAAAACATCATAACTTATACTCCTTACATCAATTCTGTATCTAGTTTTTGTATGGATAACCATAAAATACAACAAAAATCGGACCCCATTGTTTCTCTAACATCTCTTTTTCATTCTAATCGATACAGTGATGATGTTGTATATGGAGAAATAGGAAAATTCACAGATGTATTACCAATAAAAACATCATCAAGTATGATATATAGAGTTCCAGAAAATATGGACGGATCATCTATATCTTTTGGAATAGCGGGTAATGGAAAAAATATCGATACAATGTATAGCAGTAAAGATAAAACCGCCAACGACAAAGGCGATGGAACATATAACAATGTAAACATATTGGTTCAAACAGGCAAGGTTGCACATAATGGTAAATATTTGTTTTTTTATATACAGCCTTACACAAAAGATGCTAACGGAAATTACACAACAACATTAGATCCTAATTTACACCCAAATATAATTTTTGCAGGCTTAACACATGATGAAATATACAAAAAAGGAACAGCAAATCCAATAAATCCGTTGATTTATGATTTTTATCAAGAAAATTTATCTTCTGGTGGGAGCATTTCTGCAGACGGAATAATAGATGGTGCAGCACAAATAATTCCACCAAAAACAGGTAAACTATGGTCAGCAATTTTAGATATATCCCCAAAAACAATCGAACCATATGATGTTACTAACGGAAAAGATAGAGACGGTAGAGCAATTATATATAAAAAATCTGTTGTTGGTGATCCTGGTGTGTCAGCCGATTATTCCAATACTATCTCTTGGAATACAGGAACATATAGCGTTATTGTTAAAGCAAAAAAACCAACAACACAAGTATCAGAACTTGGCTCAACTGTTATAACGGGTATAGTTAATTTTATTAAAACATTATTTTTTGGCCCAATTATACAAGGAAATTGCGTTACAGTTGCAACACCAGGCAATGATGTTGTTTCTACACAGGTCTACAATAACAAAGAACCTTCTCAGCCAGCTTATGTTCCTCAATATTGCACAAAAGATAATATTATGAAATCATCAGAAGTAATACCATCTATTTTATCTTCTGCTACCAATTTACCGATTAGAACATCTTATAAATGCCAACAAAATAATGATAAATATAAATGTTCACTATTTTATAAAGATCAAAATAATAATATTGTAGACACAAAATCTACACCTGTTGATATGCTGATTTTAAGGCACGGGGATTGCAATACTGGTGCCTCACAAAATGGAAATGTTCAAATTTGCAATGTGTATCAATTTAAACAGACAAATGCAAGCCTTGATTCTTGCCTAAGACAAGACTATTCAGATGCATTGTGTTGGGAGAAAACAACAAGAATAGAAAAAATATCTGCACCTTATACATATATCAAAAACAACGATATGTTATCAGGAAATATAATGCCATTATGTAACACAGATGAGCCATATAAATCTTATACAAATTGCAATATGATAGCTGGTAAGCAAACTTGCGATATTAATCGAGATTGCTTTCCTGGTAGCAACGGAACATATGTGCAAAGTGCCGTAAATGTGCCAATTTTTATATCACAAGGTGATGATCTTGGGGTGAATGGTGTATCGGCAGATGCGATAAATAAAATATCCAACTGTCAAACACAATCACCCACTATTATAGAATCTGGATATTGTATTCCTGATTCGCAAGATACAGGTTATCAAAAATGCGATTTTTCAGTTGGGCAATCTGCAAGCTGTGCTACATGTAAAAGACCTATGATTTCTGGTACTTCTTTAGATTCAAATTCGGTATCTTCAATTGGTCATAAATGCACATCAACAACAGATTCGTTATTTTATTGTGATACAAATGCCTATAATGCATGCTTATCTCAATCGCAAGGCAACTCAACCAACCAGCCAGATATTACTTTTGATAGCAAACAAACAGATATTATAAAAATTTGTAATATATCTTCTATCTCTCCCAGTCCCAATACAAGAATAGCAAAATCATTAATAGAATCAAAATTACCACTCAGTATTTGTTCAATTGAAAGATCTTGTATTTACAGTGAATATAAACCACTACCTTTGCCAACAGTTAATCAGGCAACCCCAACAGTATCTCTGTCGCAACCGGTTATGACAGAGGTATGTGAACAGACATATAATTGGAAGGTTGGACTAATATATCAATTGGTAACCATGTTTACTAGTAGCTTAAGTATAATTGTTGTATTCTACATAGCTATAATATTATATATTATGATAAGGGGTTTATCTATTTTAATGTCAACAGAAACAATTTCAATGCAAGAATTGAGTAAACAAATTATTTCACTTGCCCTTGTTTTAATGTTTTTTTCTCCTACAAGCTGGAATTACTATCAACGATTTATTATCGAATTTTATGTTTCTTTTACCGAAGGACTAAATACTTTAGTAGCAGGAATTGTAATGCCACAGGATACATCAAATGGGAAAAATCTATTTGGACCTGTTGATCAGGTATTGAATGAGACTTTTTTAAACAGAACAACTTGGATTAAAGCATCAGCAATTCTGTTTAGTAGTTGGTATGGATGGATAATATTTATTGTTTTTGTTGCATCAATGTTTTTATATATAATTACAGCATTTAAAGCGGTTGCTATGTATATTTCTACCGTGATTATGTCATCGCTGTTCTTTTGCATTGGGCCAATTTTTTTTATTTTATTATTGTTTAAAGAAACTGAACAGTATTTTAATGTTTGGAAAAGTCAAATTATTGGAATGATAGCCTCTCAGGCTTATTTATTTGCAGCTATTGCAATATTTAGCTCACTTTATCTTGGTGCAGTACAAGGAATATTATATTTTAAAGTTTGTTTTAAAGCAATATTTACATTACCAGTTATAAATGTTACTTTGCTTGGATGGTGGAAAATAGCAAGCAATGCATTACCGGAGGCAATTGCATATCAAATAGGGAATACAAATGGTATGTTATCAACATATGATGATAGTATGCCAAGTGCATCAAAGGTAATATTACTGTTATTGATAGTGGCATTAATGGAAAAATTTATTCAAACTCCATTGGTTGGTGGAAAAGGTGGTATGGAAATTGGTGACGCAATTGCGCCATTGCTAGATAAGGCCTCTGGTGGTGTCAGAGGTGCAGCAGTTGCAGGGATTATGGCTCCAGTTGTGGCAGCAGAAAAAATGGTAAGTAAATTACCTGGCGGTGATATACTTGTAAATAGAGCAGGAATTAGCACTCAAGCTTCAAATATGATGCTAGGAAAAGACACATCTGTAGGCGATATATCTAAAGGGTCAAGCAATAAGGGGTCTAGTGGTATAGCAAAAGCAATAGGCAATATTGCAGGAAAAAAATTAGGGTCAACAAATGGGGGGGGCAAACCAACACCTAATGAGGCACAAAAAGAAGAAGAGCCTAATGAGGCACAAAAAGAAGAAGAGCCTAGGAAGCCTACCTTCAAAGAAAAAATGAAAAAATTATTAAATAAAATAAAAAATACATATGATGATACTTATGGCATGGGGCAAAACAGAACACCAGCTTCACCGTCAGCGAACTCAACACCAGCTTCAACACCAGCTTCAACACCAGCTTCACCGTCAGCGAACTCAGCACCAGCTTCACCGTCAGCGAACTCAGCACCAGCTTCACCTAATTCAGATCCAGATTCTAATCAAAGATAAGATTCTGAGCTCTAATTCTGATGCACAAAAATTAAAAATAATATATAAATTATTTTAAAAAAAGGTTGATATTTATATTTTAAATATAAAAGTGATGATTATATCACAATATTTATATATAAAAATATGGCTAAAAAAGGTATCCACCCAGATTATCATGATATTACTTTGGTATTATCTAACGGATCAGAAATAAAAACTAAATCAACTTTTGGTAAATCTGGCGACAGAATGATTTTGGAAGTAGACCTAGAAACGCATCCAGCTTGGAGAGTTGACGGCGGTAATTTTGTGAACGAAGGGTCTTCAAATGTTGCTAAATTTAGAAAAAAATATGGTAATGTTAATCTTGCCGCATTAATGCAAAACGGTACAGATGTAGCATAAAATAAACATTTAGGTGTTTTATTATGTCTGTTGTGGTAGATAAAAAAAATAAAAAAAATAATACCATAAAAGGTTTCAGTAAAATATCTGCAGATTCTTTTCCTTTTGCTTGTTATTTTGACAAAAAAACGATTGTTACAAAAAACGGAGAAACAATGCAAACAATCGCTATTACATGCCAAGATAATAACGCAAACATAAACGGTATTTTATCAGAAAATATAAAAAATGCAATACAATCTGCGTTGGGTCAAGAATATTTTGATTATTCTTTTTGGGTGCACTCCGTTAAAATAAATGATGAATCTATTGCCGAAATAAAAAATAGTGAATTTGGTAACCCAATATATCAATTGATTAAAAATGAATGGGAGTATTATCAAAAAACATTTGATAATTATATGGTTGTTACCTTTGTAACATTTGTTAAAATATCTATGTCATTAAAAATCAACCCATCCAATTTAATGCTATTTTTAAATAAATCTTTACTATATAATGTTCATAATACATTTATAAAACGCAGTAGTTCACTATTAAACGGGGTTGTTAATAAAGTTATAAATCAATTACAACAATATAATGTAAAGCGATTAGAAATTATCAAAACTGATGAAGGATATAATTCCGAACATTTAGCATTTTGGGACAGAATAGTTAATTTTGGAAACTGTGAATATGGTGTTCCAGTTGCAGATTTATCCGAAGTTATAAACAGAAGTTTGTATAAATTTGATAACAATATATTATCTTTAAAAAATAATACAGATAAAAAATATTGTGCTTTTTTTACATTAAAAGATAACAATAATATATCATCAATTTTAATATCCGATATTGTATCAAAATTGAAAAATATGATCATGTTTGAAACATTTCACTTTGAGCCACCATCTTCAATTAAAAAAAAATATCACTCACAAATTTTACAAATCAAAAAAAAAACAATAACGGATACCATGATTTCTATTGCAGGATTAGACTGTTTAACTGACATAAATACCTCAAAAGATTTGTTTTGTAAACATTACGGCGGATTGGTTTTAATTTGCGATTCAGAAGAAGAATTAACAGAAGAAATAAAAGTTATGTCATCTGTTTGTGTTCAAAATGGTGTTGTTTTTGGATATGAAGATATAGGTGTAGAACGAGCGTTTTATTCAATGATGCCGGCTAATTTTAACTATATATATCACTACAATTTAATTCCATTCAAAGATACATTATCGTTGGTTAATTCACATAAAATGGATAATGATAATATAGAATTTTATCGTGATAAAAAAATAATATGCATATTACCTACTTTAAAAAAATATCCATATGCGTTTGGCATATTAAAAAATAAACCCGATATTATTATTTCTGGTCCTAAACATAGTGAAGCAAAAAAAATATTTTCAAAAACATTAATATCTTTTTTATCGGCAGAATTTAAGAATATTTGCATAATAGACAGCTCCAAATCGTTTAAATCTTTTGTTGAGATGTCAGAAGGTTCATATTATGATATTGATAGAACAAAAACTAATAATAGCCCAAGTTTTTGCCCCTTTAAATTAAAACAAGTTGGAGAAATAGCAAATATAGAAATAATAACAAATATGATATCAATGATGGTTATGTCGATGGGTGGCAAACTAAAATCATCAGATATAGATAAAATAGCAAAAGCGGTTATTGATGCAAAAAATATTGGAGACATTACATCTGCCGTTCCAAGTGCACAAAAAGAATTAGAAAAATGGCAAAAAAATGGCAAAATGGGCTTTTTGTTTGATTCACAAAACGATAGCCTAGAAACAGATATTTTGGCTCATAATAAAGCGATGATTTGCTTCAATTTAAGTGAAAAAATAATGGCAAATAGACAACTTAGAGCCCTTATATCCTATTACATTATTTTAAAATTTATTTCTATTTCTGAGCAAAATAATTTAATTGTTATAAATGATCCAATTTTACTCATAGATCATCATGCGTTTGATTTAGATTTGGATTTACTACAAAAAGAAGCTACTAAAAAAAACATTGTTTTTATGTTCATAAATGCAGATAACCCTGATTGTCTGATTGGTGAAAAAACAAAATTATCAATAAAATCTTTGCTTAAAAATTGTGATACGCAGTTTCATTTTGGCGGAACACAAACAAACGAACAATATAATAATGCTTACGACATAACAAATGGTGAAAGCTATGCAATGCACAATATATCAAGTCAATTAAGTAATGCAATTTTAAAGCAAAATGGCATTATTTTGCCAGTTTCTTTATCGACACATTTTATGAACAATCAAATAATTGATGTATTACAAAATAGTTCAAGTATACAAAATAAAATAGCAAAAATACAGCTTGACAATCAAACAACGGATCCAATTTCAACCTTGCAAACCTTACTTACAAACCCAGAATTGCATATTGTAGATTTAAATGCAGAGGAGTCTTTAATGGCAGAAAAACGCAAGACAGAAGATGTTGCTATGCAAATTATTAACGCTGCATAGAAATATTTTCTAGATTATTTTTAACGGCTATTAAAAATTCAATAGCTTCTTTTCCGTCCATAATTCTATGATCATATGATAAAGATATATACATCATTGGTCTTATAGCAACATTACCATTTAGTGCAACTGGTCTTTCAATAATTGAGTTTATCCCTAGTATTCCAGATTGTGAAGCATTTATGATTGGTGTCGAAAAAAGAGAGCCATAAACACCTCCATTTGTTATAGTGAATGTCCCACAATCATCACTATCAACAGTCTTTTTTAGATTTGTAATTTTATCCGAAATTTCGTTAATCGTCAATTGATTGGCATTTTTTATAACAGAAACAAATAATCCATCATTAATATCTACCGCAAAGCCAATATTATAATATTTTTTATACAAAATATAATCATTTTTTATTTGTGCGTTTACACTTTTGAATTGTGGCAAAACATTTGCTGCAGCTTTTATAAAAAAAGGCATTAAACCAATTTTTATATTATTTTTTTTATTTTCATTTCTAATAGAAATTATATTCGTCATATCAACTTCGTTAAAAGTTGTGACAATTGCTGCATTATTTTGGGCATACTTTAATCTATCTGATATTGTTTTGCGTAATTTTGTTATTTTAACTTTTTCTACTATTTGTTCAGGTTCTTTTTTTATACTTTCATTTGTTTTAATTTCTATAATATTTTGACCAACCAAAACCTCATCTCCAGATTTTACTAATATTTTTATAATTTTTCCAGAATAAAAACTATTAATTTCTAGCATTGCTTTTTCGGTTTCAATATCTAAAATTATTTCATTTGAATCAACAAAATCACCCACTTTTTTGTAAATCTTTCCAACAACAGATTTGGTGGCAATTTCACCATAATTTGGTATTTTTATAAACATTGTTACTATATATTTTTTCATAATAATAAATTATATATTTTATAATATGCAATATAAAAAATGTTTTTATCTTGCATATTATTAACGATTATTTATTTTATTCTTATTAATTTTTTTAAAAATGTTTTTAAGCACAATTACAGCAATAGCCGATTCTCCTGTCTCAAAAAATATGACATTAGACATGCCTAGCCCACATTTTGTAATTCTTGGATCGTTAATTGCTTTTTTCTTGGTTCATATAGTTTTTATAAATCTTACAGTTGGGGGAGCAGTATTATCTGTTGTCTATGAAATTTTAGGATTAAAGAATAAAAAATATGATCATTTTGGCTATGTTATATCAAAGACAATTACAGCCAATAAAAGCTTAGCGGTTGTAATGGGGGTCGGTCCTTTACTGTGTATTAATGTTTTATATACAGCCTATTTTTACTCAGCCAATGCCCTAACAGGATATGCCTGGATATCGATTATACCTTTGGTTTCGACTACATTTTTATTGGTTTATTTACATAAATATACTTGGCATCGTTGGGTAAGTGGATATAAAAAAGCATTACACATTTTAGTTGGTATATTACCAGCTTTGATTCTTCTTTTTGTTCCGTTAATTTTTTTAACAAACATAAATTTGATGCTTTTTCCCGAAAAATGGGATCTTGTTAAAGGCTTTTTTTCGGCATTGATGTTGCCAAATGTTTTTAACAGATATCTACACTTTTTAGTCGCTTCGTTTGCCTTGACTGGATTATTTTTAGTATGGCATTTTAGACGAGCAAGTCAAGAATATTGTATAGAAAATTGTGTTGATAAAAATTTTGCTATTCGCACTGGATATAAATTATTTTTATATTTCACTTTATCACAAGGTGTTTTTGGAACCCTTGTTTGGTGGACACTACCTGTTAGGGCGGCAAATTTATATACAACTTTTATAAATTTTAGCGGAGCTGCGGTTGCATTATTTGCATGTCTTTTAGTTATAGTCGATTTACGACAACGCTCAAAAACTGGTCAATATTTTTATAAAATTACTTTTTTAGTAGCTATAACTTTAATTTTAATGGTAACTGGTCGCCATGCGTATCGTGAAGCAGCGTTGCACGAACATCGCGATTTAGTTGAGCAAAAAACTGCAGATTATATGAAAAAAGTCAAAGAATTATCTGCCCCTAAAATAACCACTCAATTATCATAAAAATTTATTGTTTTTTAAATAATAAGTTTCATATTTAATTTTATTGCCATCCTAGCACAGGGGTAGTTGCACTTCATTGGTAATGAAGAGGTCGGGAGTTCGATTCTCCTGGATGGCACCATTTATTCGGTAATATTGTTATAGGCATTATAGTTTTTAACAGAAAAAGCATCAAGTTCTCGTGATAAAATATTCAATATTTCGGAACCAAAAGAATACATTTTTTCCAGTAAATTATTAATCTTATATCTTAAATATGCGTGCAAACCAGTAGCACAAATTGCAATTAATATTCCGATTGCCGTTGTAATTAAAGCCTCGGCAACACCAGGTGCAACTGCCGTTAAATTTGCGTTACCAGCGTCTGCAATAGACCTAAAACTAGACATAATACCCCATACCGTGCCAAAAAGACCAATAAATGGAGATATTGCCGCCACAACATTTAAAAAGCCCATATATTTATTGATACTAATTTCAATTTTTGTAATAGTTGTGTCAATTCCTATCATCATTCTTTCGCGTAATCCAGTCTTAATTAATTCAATCGCAGCAACAGATTTATTTGTATCGCTAGCTAGCCACTCCTGCATAGCTGATGAAAAGATTTGACCCATTGGATGCTTTAATTTTGATTTATTTTTTTCATAAAATTCTTCAAGCATTATCCCTGACCAAAATTTTTTCTCAAAAATATCAGCCCTCCTTACTATTTCTTTGAATCTGTATATTTTTTCAAATAATACGGCCCAAATTAAAATTGATAATATTATCATTATCATAATAACCAATTTAATAACAACATCTGCGTTAGCAAGTAGCTGAAAAAATGACATCAGCAAAATTAATTTAATTATAAAGAACAAAAAAACAATTAATTTACAAAAAACAATAGTCAATAAATATTTATTTAGTTGATTTTTATAAATACCCGAACAAGATTTTCTTAAATTAAGCTATTTTTTTATGAAGAAAGTATTCATTATATTATATATTTTATCTATAAATATATCATTTGCCGAGCAGAATTATACGCCTATGAATAAACCTGTTCCAAAAATGACCCCTGCTGAGTCGAAAAAATTTTGTTCCTACAAAGATGGCGATATTGTTGTAGGTAATCCAAAAACTGCCAAAGTTACAGTTACTGGATATACAGCTTTTGCATGCCCCCATTGTAATCATTTTGTGGGAGATATTATGCCAAAATTAAAAAAGGAATATTTTGAAAATATCAATAAAAATGTAATCTATGTATATAGAACCTTTCCTATGTCTGCATCGGATGTTAAAGCAAAACAGCTGCTTTTATGTAAACAATGGCCTATGAAAAAAATGATAGAACTAAATGAAACGCTGTACGCAACAAGTTCAAGCTGGGTTCACAATGCTAAATTTGAACAAAAATTAACTGAAATTGCAAGAATTTTTGGTTTTGCCGATAAAGATATTTTTTCGTGTTTTGGTTCTAAGAAACTAGAAGATAAGGTTTTAATGGATAGAATGGAAATTATGCAAAAAACTGGATTAGCTGGTGTTCCTGCAATTTTTGTAAACGGTAAAATGATCGAGGGATATAGCTACAAGGCTATTGCGGAAGCTATTGAATCTGAACTCAAATTTAATAAATAATACTATCTAATTTGTAGACAATATTATTTATAATTTGATAAAACTTCTCCAGCTAAAAATAGAGAACCAAAAATAACAACATTTTGTTCTTGAATTATTTTATCCTTTTTTAGCAAATCATTAACAAAGCCACCATCGATTGCATTTGTTCCGTTTTGCCGCAAAATATTACATAATATTTGCGGTGATACAGCTCTATCGGTAACGCCATCGATATTTACACAATAAATTACATCGAATACACCTTTTATTTTTTGAGCAATAGCAACGATATCTTTATCTTTCATAGTTGCCATAATGCCAATTTTTTTACCATAAACAGTGTTTAAATATTGACATAACGCATCTATTCCATCGATATTATGGGCTCCATCTATTAAAATATTGCCAACTTTTTGTAATCTTGCTGGCCATCTGGCGTTTAACAGCCCTGCCCTAACAAATTTATCGTCAATATTCAATATTTTACAAACAGCTATTGCATTGCCTGCGTTATAATACTGATGATCTCCGCTTAATCCCAATTTTAATGTTTTATCAACGACCCAATCTCTGCCACCAACAAACCCATCAACCCCAAAATCTTTTGTTTGATAACCAATAACCACATCATCACCAGCATTAATTATGCCAAATTTATTTGCTGCAATTTCATCAATTGTATTACCTAAAATCGAGCAATGATCCAGACCTATCGATGTTATAACGCAAATTTTACGCCCCTCAATTACATTTGTTGCATCTAAAATACCGCCAAGCCCAACTTCTATGATATTAAAATCTGCCTTATTTTGTAAAAACGCAATAAATGATATAAAAATTGATCTTTCAAAATAACTTAAATTATATTTATCAATTATTTTTTCATATTCTATAAAAATATCGTTTATTTGATTATCCGTTATATCAACACCATTCAAGTTTATTCTTTCGTTGAATTTTATCAAATGGGGCGATGTTGCTGTATTAACCTTAAAGCCAGATTCTTGTAAAATTGATTTTAAAAATGCAATTGTTGACCCTTTTCCATTTGTCCCAGCAACATGAATGATTCCGCGCATTTGTTTATGAATATTACCAGCTTCAATGCAAGCATTTTTCATCCTACTTAAATTATTTTCAAATGACATAAATGTCATTTTGTTTTGATTGGAAGTAAACCAATTCATATGATAAAAAATAAACTAGCTTAATTATATTAAAAATAAAATAAATATCTATTTTGTTTAATAAAAATAATACATTCTCAACCAATTATAATAATCAATATCTCAGGTGGACATATTTTTGTAATCGTAGTATTTTACTATATTAAAAAAACCTCCCCATTTATGAGGAGGTTAAGATACCAATTATAAAAAACAGAGAATTTTAGCTACAAAAGATAGCTATTGATCTATTATATTTTGATATTGAGTTTTATTTTATTCATCAGAAACTGTAAGCTTTTGACGACCACGACAACGACGAGCACGCAAAATAAAACGACCAGCTTTGGTTTTCATTCTATGTCTAAAACCGTGAGCCCTAGCTCTAACGATTTTACTTGGTTGATAAGTTCTTTTCATTCTTCAATAGATTAATTATGCTTGTACTTTTATTTCTTTGTATTTTAACATAACACCATTAACAAAAGATGTAAAAGCCTCAGGGTTAGTATAAGCCAAATCTGACATTATTTTACGGTTTGCAGTAGTCTCTGTTTTTGTTATAGCATCAATAAACTCTGAATATTTAATACCCATCAAACGAACAG
Organism: Rickettsia typhi; assembly: GCA_945876965.1. Classification (GTDB taxonomy): domain Bacteria; phylum Pseudomonadota; class Alphaproteobacteria; order Rickettsiales; family Deianiraeaceae; genus CAMCQG01. The sequence goes on along the minus strand of CAMCQG010000009.1, from coordinate 9,449 downwards.
CGGCATTTATTCTAATAATCCATAATCCACGCATATCTCTTTTGCGAGCGCGTCTATCTCTATAAGCAAATTGACCTGCACGGGCAATAGCTTGTTTTGCTAATTTATAGCAATTTCCGCTACGACCACGATAGCCAGAGGCCATATCTATTATTTTTTTGCGTCTTTTTCTAGACGCAACACTTCTTTTTATTCTAGCCATTATTCAACAAATTAATTTCTCATTCTTAATATTCTTTTAATAAACTTAGCAACAACATTTTTAACAACAGTCGTACCTCTTTGTACCATCTTTTGTCTACTTGAATGATGCATAGCTCTATGCCTTTTATTTGCTTGTCCAGTCACAACAACACCACTTGGTTTAACATCAAATCTCTTTGTTGCAGCTGATTTTATTTTTGTTCTAACTTTATCGCCAGCACCAAAACCCTTATGCTTTAAACCTTTTTGTTTGTTTTTGCGATTACGAATAGTCTTTTTTTTAATGTAGGCCATATAACTAATAAAACATAATAATTCTTATGATATTTGCATTATTTTAACAAAAAAATAAATACACACAACAAGACAACTGCAACATCAAAAATAAAATGCAACTAAAAAAATATTTTAAATACTATTGACTTTTATTGCAACAAATAAAAGCATTTATGTGTTTATGAAGTTTAAAAATGAATATAAAAACATTGCCCGTTATTTTAGCCGGAGGATTAGGTATGAGACTCTGGCCATTGTCAAGAAAAAGCTATCCAAAGCAATTTTTAGATATTACAAATTCTGGTTTTTCATTACTACAAACAACAGTAAAACTTGCAATGAAAATCAATAGCACGCCACTTATAATTGGCAATTTTGAACATAGATTTATTATATCTGAACAGCTCAGACAAATTGGAGCCGAAAAATGTAATATTATCTTAGAATCTAGCCAAAAAAACACTTTACCACCAGCAATAATTGGGGCATTAGAATGTATATCCACCGGTTTTGACAATGTTATGCTGTTGCCAAGCGACCATTTAATAAAAAACAAAGAAAAATTTATTGAATATTTTTTAAAAATTAACGAATCGGTTTATAAAGATAAAAAAATAGGTACTTTTGGCATAAAACCAACATCTGCAAACACGGGATACGGATATATTGAAAAAAATAAAAACGAAATTATCAATTTTGTTGAAAAACCAAATCTAGAAAAAGCCAAGGAATATATTTTGAATAAAAATTTTTTATGGAACAGCGGCATATTTATTTACGATGCAAACACAATGCTTTATGAGGCTCAAAATTTTGAAACAGATTTATATCAAAAAACTGTATTATCATATCAAAATATCAAAACAGAACATCAATACCGAATATTAAACAAAGATTATTTTGACAATATAACCCCAAAATCACTAGACTATGGAATAATGGAAAAAACAAAACAAGGCATAGTTATTGAATGTGACGATTTTGGCTGGGGCGATATTGGAGAATTTGATGCTATTTATAATATTTTAGAAAAAGATATAAATAATAATTTTTCACCAGATAAAAACACCACTTTATACAACACAAAAAATTCATGTATAATAAACAAAACCAACAATAAAATTGTTGTTAGTGACATAAATAACGCCTTAATTGTTGCCACACAAGATGTTACAATGTTTGCCAACCTAGATAACACAAATATCAAAGATATTATAACACATTTATCAGATTTACAAACCCCCGAAATATCACAAAATTGCTTTGAACATAGACCATGGGGAAAATATGAAAATATCTTAGAATCAGCCGATTTTAAAATAAAAAAAATAACTGTTTTACCTCAAAAACAACTGTCATTACAATTGCACTATAAACGCAGCGAACACTGGATTATTGTTTCTGGATCTGCCCAAATTCAACTTGGAGACTCTATAATTAACTTATCTGCCGGGCAAAATGTTTATATTCCTGTTGAGACAAAACACAGGGTTAAAAACACCGATATTACAGAAGATTTAATATTTATCGAGGTTCAGTTGGGAACATATTTTGGAGAAGATGATATTGTTCGTTTTGAGGATAATTTTGGCAGGGTGTAAGCTATTATCTCACTATTAAAAAGGAAAATAATAGACATAGGTCTTACTTATGATAAAATTTTCGCAATCAACCAAAATCATAGTTGCATTTATATTAAAATCAAGCTTATTTTGACTACAAAAACCCCACCGTTTCACATTCGTTCAACCTCCTCCCCTTAAACGGGGAGGCTTACTTTCTTACCTCCCCATTGAAGGGGAGGATAAATTTGCAAAGCAAATTAGGTGGGGTTGCCCCAACAAATAACAAACATATCTCGTGCAACAAGGGGTTCAAACCTCTTGTTATAAAAAGCTTAATAAACCTGTTAAATGAAGTGTTTTATAGTCAATCTTACTCATTCTACAAGTTTCGCAATCAACCAAAATCATAGTTGTGTTTATATTAAAATCAAGTTTATTTGATTATAAAAACCCCACCGTTTCACATTCGTTCAACCTCCTCCCCTTAAACGGGGAGGCTTACTTTCTTACCTCCCCATTGAAGGGGAGGATAAATTTGCAAAGCAAATTAGGTGGGGTTGATCCAACAAATAACAAACATATCTCGTGCAACAAGGGGTTTAAACCCCTTGTTATAAAAAACTTAATAAACCTGTTTTTTTGGATTAACAACCTCAACTTCTTTCGTTAATGTAAATAAAACATAAATGCAATAAAAGTAAATATAACAAAGTTGTTTTTTATTTTTAATATATGTTTTATTATAACAGAAATTATTTTTAAATATATGAAACAAACAATATTAGATGCTATATTAACAGAATTTCCACAGTGGAAATATTTAGATAATAATGAGATTTTTGATAATTATGCAGAATTGATTTTATTTCTACCAATTATACTAAAATATGAAGTTATATTAACCCAAAATATATTAGATAAAACAATAAATAACCACAAAATAAATCAACAAATTATTAACCTAAAATTACAAATAGAAAATGGTCAAAATATATGGAACAGATTAAGCTATTCAACATTAAAGAGTTATTCTAATTTACAAAAAACAATAAATGAAAGAAAAAGAAAGCGGAATATATTTTTTGGAAAAGATTTATTGTATAATACTTTTTATATTCACCATCTAAGACTTGATGAAACAAAAGATAAAGATGGTGCAAAATTAATAATTTGTAGCAATAAAATAGAGTTTGTTGAAAGAAAGCAAAATAATTTATTATATTGTATTTTTGACCCTGTTTTTAAAAAATGTTATTTTTTGGATATATTAAGTCACGATGATTTGTATAGCTATGAAAAATTACTTAAAACCATTGTTTTTAATAGTAATATACCTTGTCCCATTATGGCTATGGTTAACATATTGGCAAACGGTAATAGTTTTGGTCTTGGTTTTAGTGATAATGAATTTAAAAAACTAATAATGCTTGGAACTCAGATGATGTTTAGCATAAACAATCAAACTTGCACAGCAAAAGAAATAATGTGTACAAATGGCTTTACTAGAACTGTTGACTTAATAGCAAATAATTTGAAAAAAGGTATCAATAAAACAAAATTGCCATTGCGTTTTTTATACAAAAATCACCCAATCACTAGATTTTATATTGCCGAAATAATAAATTAATATTTTTATTTAACAATTACCCATAATTACTGGCAAGGTATAAAAAATATATTGCATTTAAAATAATATATTATTTTTATAACTTTATATTTAATAAAAACAACCATGGAACACAAAACAAAAACGCTTATTATAGGGTCGGGGCCAGCAGGATGGACGGCAGCAATTTATGCGGCAAGAGCCAATTTAGAACCAATTATTGTTTGCGGAGATCAACCCGGAGGGCAGCTAACAATAACAACTGATGTTGAAAATTATCCCGGTTTTGCAGATGTTATTCAGGGACCATGGCTTATGGAACAAATGAAAAAACAAGCCGAACATTGTGGGGCAAAAATTATTACTGACCATATTGTTAGCATTGATTTTTCAGGCAAACCATTCAAAGCGACCGACAGAAATGGCAACCAATATATTGCCGATTCAATTATAATAGCAACTGGTGCTCAGGCAAAATGGTTAGGTCTAGAATCCGAAACTTATTTTCGTGGCTTTGGAGTATCTGGTTGTGCAACATGTGATGGCTTTTTTTTCAAGAAAAAACCTGTGTTAATTGTGGGCGGAGGAAACACAGCCGTTGAAGAAGCGCTATATTTAACCAACCACGCAAGCCATGTTACCTTGGTGCATCGCAGAGATTCTTTGAGATCGGAGAAAATTTTGCAAGATAGATTATTTAAAAACGAAAAAATTTCAGTTATTTGGGATAGCGAAATTGCAGAAATTGTTGGCGAAAAAGGCCCAATGAAATATGTAACTGGCGCCAAATTACGCAACCTCAAAACTGGCAACATAACAGATATTTCTGTTGATGGAATTTTTATAGCCATAGGCCACAGACCAAATACAGATATATTCAAAGGCGTTTTAGAGCTTGATCCAGAAGGATATATTGTTACCAAAATAGGAACAACAAAAACAAATATCGATGGTGTTTTTGCCTGCGGAGATGTGCAAGATAAAATTTATCGTCAAGCAGTGACCGCCGCCGGAACAGGATGTATGTCTGCACTTGATGTTGATAGGTTTTTGAGTTTATAATTTGTTTATTATAATAACAAAACTTTGATCGTCAATTATGCTTTTGTGTGCAATATAGTTAGTATTTTTAACCTCTTCAATTGCGGTTTTACCTTTTAATAAAACCAAAGTGGGACGCTTATTTATATTATAAAATTTCATTAAATCCACAATTTCATTGAACGGTTTAAATGCCCTACATGTTACAAATTGTGGTGCAAATTTAACAATATCTGGCTTGGCAAGACGAACCTCTTTGTTTATAACTTTAACATTTTTTAAATGCAATCTATCAACAACACTTTGTAAAAAAATACATTTTTTTGGAGATTTTTCAACCAACATAACAGGTATTTCTGGCAACATTATAGCTAAAACTATCCCTGGTAATCCACTTCCGCTACCCAAATCAACAAAACTGCCTGTTATATATTTTGACAGTTGAGCACAATCCAAAATATGTCTTGTCCAAATATTTGGGATTGTCGATTTTCCAATCAAATTTAAACTTTCGTTTGCTTCAAGTAATAAATCGACAAACGATGACATCTTTTGTAAAATATCGTTATTGTTGTCAATAAAATTTTTAAATTCGTTCATAAACTTTTAATAAAATGTAAACCAACATAACAACACAATTTTTATTTTACAATGGTTTAATTTCAATTAATTCTAAATTTTGTATTGCAGATTTATTTTTACCATTATAGATAATATCTAAATTGTCTGCATTAAAACGCACAGGAACATCAAAATTAAAATCCGCAGTTAGCAATACACCAACAGCTAATGGTTGCAAAAAAGTTATAATTCCTGTTGAAAAATCGATTGAAAAACCAGTTTGTATTTGCACATTATTTACATATAATTTTACAGAATCTATAACGGGCTTATAAATTATTTTTGTATATGAATACCCCCCAAAATTATATTGTTTTGCAAGTTGAAATATTTTTATCACACCGTCACCTGTTGCTATAATTGAAGCGATAGTACTAAAATCGGAATAATCTTTTAATCTAAAACCAACGGCTTTTCCTCGGCAAATATTAAACAACGAAAGCAAATCAGCAATTTGCGAATCGCTTAAAATATTACAATTTATTTTATATAAATTACGCCCAACTGACCAATTTGACGAACGAACTTCGTTTTTATTGTTTGTCATAGAAATTGTGGTTGCAAACGACGGCCCACCAACAGCCCCAACTGAAATATTATCAGGGAACGAAATTTCATAAAAATTCATACAGCATCAATTAAATTGTTTAATTGATATTTTTATTATTTTTTATTTTGGGAAGCATTATTTTTAATGAACCACTTTGTGATTATTTTTATATTTAATAAATTATTTCTTTTATCAAAAGAGTTTTCGGTCTTTATAAAACCAATTACAACCTTACAAAACCAATTCAATCTCAATTAAATCGATATCATAATCCAAAGATTGACAATATTTTTTTAAGTTTATTAAAATTTGATTTGCACTAAAATTTGATTCAACATAAACATTATTATTAACATTTTTTGGTATTCTGCATTTATCTTTTTCAATCGCAATTTTTTCAATAAACACAGTTGGCGAAAATTCATACAATATCAAGCATGTTTGCAATAATGCATCTGACCATGTTTTTATTTCAAATGATTTTTTGTCAATAATAATTTTATTAATTTTGACACCCGTCACATCAAAATCTAATTCCGATAATAAATAACTAAATTGATCAAGTGAATTGCTTATAATATCTGGTCTTTTCCACAATTCTAATGCTTCTTTAATCAAAATATCTCTTCGTTTGATAATTTCATCTCTATTCCATATATCAATTTTGTTATGATTTTGCGTTGTTGACAAGGGATTATCTTTGTCTATTTTATTTTTTTCAGCTTTTGATTTATTACCCATTTTTTGATTATTATCTGTCAAATCTAAATTACCAAGGCTATGAATAACATCTCTTGCTTCTGATATTATTTTTGGATCATATTCTGCCTTCGGTTTTTGTGGCATAATATGTTCAATTTGCAAATGATGTGTAGGAATATAATAATCACCTTTTTTGCCATAATTATTAAATGAATCTAGCAAAAAGCGAATTGTTTTTTTAGAATAAAAATCGTTTTCTTGCAAAGCCAAAGTAAATTTTTCGTCCGAGGGAAAAGTAGAATCGCACAAAATATTTTCTAATGTTTTTATGTAATCGTTGCCATAGTTATTTTTTTGTGCCTCGACTTTTGCAGCCAAACCAATAAAAAATTTATTAAAACCTTTACTACCAATAACAATAATGTTTCTAACACAATAACTTTCAACAAGTTTTAAAATAGATATTAACAGATCTTTTGTTATTTGTTTGTTGATAAATTTATCAAACAAATTGAACATATATGGAATATGCACTGATTGTTTTAAATTTATAAATTGTGTAATTTGTTTATTAATTTCTTTATCTTCATAAGCTTCAATTCCAACAAAATGTGCATATAATTTTGCGTATATTAATAAATCTTTAAAAATATCTGTTTTATTTTTATGTGCGGCAAATTTTTTAAAATCAGAATAAATATCTTTTATAACAACATTACGACCAAGTTTAAACATTAAATAATATTTTATAAAGTCTGGAATATTAATTTCACCATCTTTTTTGGTAAATTTTTCAATAGGTTGCCAATAATGTGTATAACTGTGCTCTTGAATATCTGCTGATAAATCCATCAACATGTAATTTCTTATTAAATCACCAGCCGTCAAATGCACACCTTTGGAATTTATACTCTCAAATATAATATAGGGATTTTCGTGCGATTCTAAAATTATTTGCACCAATTGCAATCTTTTTAACGATTCTATTATGTCCTTTGCTATTTCTGGATTTTTTGCAATTTGATTATAAAAAAAATTATAGTTTTTTTCTACATTAGAAGATGGACTTTCTACCAAATCTGTTATACCAAACAAAGAATTATACCTTGTTGCATCGTCGTGATTTTGTTTTAATTTAATTTTTAAAGCAATATCAAGACTTTCGGACTCAACTAAATTATTAATCTTTTTTATTATATCTTTGTTTGTATCCGTTTTTATTAAAAAATTTCTAACAGCAAGCAATAAAATGGAAACCGTTGTCAATCTTTGCTGTCCATCAACAACAATAAATATACCGTTATGCATATTCTGTGATGATAAAATAATTGGGCCAAAAAAATGAATTGAATTTTGATTTTTTATTAACTCAATAATATCTTGCCACAGTTCTTGACAATTTTCTTGCAACCAAGAATAATTTCTTTGATAAACTGGTATAATATATTGATTTTCATCGCCATAAAGTATTTTAGAAATATGTTGTTTTGTGGTTTCCATATAAATTTTAAATTAATTATTTTTTCTTATCAAAAGGGTTCTCGGCCTTTCTAAACCCAATCCTAACTGGAATACCTTGCAAACCAAAGTTTTCTGTAAGTTGATTTCGCAAAAATGTAACATAATTTTCTGGCACCTCACTAAAATTACTCGATATTTTAAAAAACGGTGGACGAGTATGAATTTGATTAATAAATTTGAGTTTTAAACGCTTGTGACCAATCATTGGGGCATCGCGCGCCGTTGCTATAAGCCCGTGTAGCCAATCGTTTAGCTTGTGTGTGCTAATTTTTGTTGACCATTTTTCATAACGCAAAATTGCTTCGTCGAGAATTTCGTGTAAATCGTTATCGTTTTTAGCAGAAAGCGTAAAAAACGAACCGCAATTTGTAATGCCCGCATGTTTTTCAAACCAATATGAAACCTCATCAATAAAAGGCTTTTTTTTATCTTCGGCAATCGTATCCCATTTATTTATGCAAACAATCAAAATTCGCCCCTCTTCAACAACCCTACTCGCCAACGCAACATCTTGGTTATCAAACGGTGTATTCGCATCAATTAAAAGCACAACAACATGTGCAAAATCTATCGCCCTAAAACTTTCGGCAACAGACATTTGCTCGATATCATCTTGAATTGACATTTTTTTTCTAATTCCAGCCGTATCAATAATTTTTATTGGCCTGTCGTTATAAACAAAATCAACAGGAATTGTATCCCTAGTTGTGCCTGCAATTGGAGTTACAATCAAGCGATTCGATTTGGTAATTGCATTAATTAATGTTGATTTACCCGCATTTGGTCTGCCGACAATCGCAATTTGCAAAACTTTTTCACCGTTTGCCACCAACTCAACTTCGCCATATTTTTCAACATATTCGGCATGTTTTTCTTGCAAAGCCATAATCAATTCATGCAAGCCAACATCGTGTTCGGCAGAAATTATTATAAAATGTTTTACTCCCAGAGTATAAAAATCTTCATCTAATTTGCTTTGATCCAAGTTTTCACCTTTGTTTATAAGCATTATAAAATTATTGCATTTTTTCTTTTGTAAAATTCGCAAAAATGTAATGTCTTCAACGGTAATTCCGTTTTTTCCGTCAACCATAAACAAGCACATATCGGCTTCGTCGATTGCATAATAGCTTTGCTCGAACATTTGTTTTTCAATTTCGCCAACATTTTTGGCATTTTCAATTCCTGCGGTGTCAATCAATCGCATTTTGATTCCTGCAATTTCGGTATCAAACTCTTTTCTGTCTCTGGTGACACCCGGCAAATCGTGAGTTATGGCAATTTTTGTGCCAATAAGTTTGTTAAAAAGTGTTGTTTTTCCTACATTTGGCTTGCCGATTATTGCTACTTTAAACATTTGCTT
>CAMCQG010000008.1 GCA_945876965.1 Rickettsia typhi | reverse complement strand
TTTTTGTATTATTATTGTTTTTATTAAATATTTCTGTTGAATGTCTACCATAAATCAGTTGATTAGGCACCCGAGAGTTGCTCCAAAATATAAATCTAAAGCTCCGGCTTTGGGTGGTGCACCAATAAAAAGAGGGGTTTGTGTAAAAGTTTATACTACTACACCTAGAAAACCAAATTCTGCTTTGCGAAAAGTAGCCAAAGTTCGTGTTAGCACGGGCATGGTTGTAACGGTTTATATTCCTGGTGAAGGGCATAATTTGCAAGAACATTCAGTGGTTTTAATTCAGGGTGGTGGTGCAAAAGATTTGCCTGGTGTTAGATATCATGTTGTTCGTGGAACACTTGACACGCAGGGAGTAAAAGATAGAAAGCAATCTCGCTCGATTTATGGTGCTAAACGCCCAAAAGCTGGTGCTGTTGCTGCTAAAAAAAAGTAATTATTATATAGATTTATTATGTCTCGCGCAAAAATTATTAGACCAATAAGAAAAATAGAACACGATCCAGTTTATCACAGTAAATTGATATCAAAAATTATTAACTGTTCAATGTATGATGGCAAAAAAGACACTGCCATGAGAGGAATATATGATGCATTAGAAGCAATTCAAAAAAACATTGCCGAAGAATACGCAAAAAAACACACAGAAGATTCATCAAGCACAACCGAAATTATGACGGCTTGGTTTGTAGAAGAAGTTATAAACAAAATATCTCCAGCTGTAGAAATTAGATCTCGTCGTATCGGCGGTGCAAACTATCAAATTCCAGTTGCATTATCGCCAAAACGCAGACTTGGTCTATCAATCAGATGGCTTGTAGACGGTGCAAGAGCACGCAAAGAACGGGGCATGTCAGCAAAATTTGCAGCAGAACTTCGCGATGCAATTCAAGAACGAGGTGAAGCAATAAAAAAACGCGACACAATGCATAAAACAGCCGAAGCAAACAAAGCTTTTGCTCACTATGGTGCAAATGGTTAGTTTTTAAATTATCTCATTATTTTAAAATAGTGATTATTTTTGACATATAATATTACAAAAATATTTAAATATAGCAGAACATTTATAAAAAAATATTGGTTTTTATAGCAAATATAAAAAATAAAATAATATATAAAATATTAAATAACTTGCTTTATTTTAATATTTTATAATAAAAAAATTACCTGATTATTGTATAAAGAATTTTTATAAAAAAATAAACATATTAAGTATAAAAACATTAATTTTGTTAAATAAAAAATTGTATTATTTTAGAATACAGAATATTTTTATTTAAAAATTACTATCATTCCATTCATTTTCGGTTAAAATTTTAACCCCAAGTTCTTTGGCTTTTAGTGTTTTGCTGCCAGCATTTTCGCCGGTTACCAGATAATTTGTGGAGCTAGAAATTGCTGATAAAACCTTAAAACCTTTACGCTCAGCAACGGCTTTTGCTTCTTGACGGGTCATGGTTGTAAGTGTGCCAGTAAAAACAACAGATTTACCATTTTTATTGGTTTTTTCAACAGGTAAAACATTGATGAATTCCAGTAATTTTTTTATAAATTCAATATTATTTTGATTATCAAAAAAGCTGATAATTTCGGCCGCAGTAACATCACCAATCCCATCTTGATTAGCAAAATCCTCAAAATTTTGCAATAACATTTTTTGTGGGGTTTCAAAATAATTTGCCATTAATTTACTACCTGTTTCTCCTATGCCTTTAATTCCAAGGGAGTATATAAAACGATCAAAAGTTATATTTTTGCTATTTTCAAGAGATGCAACAATATTGATAAACGATTTTTCGCCAAAGCCTTCCATTTTTTCAATAATATCTTTTTTTTGGGGTAATAAAAATAAATCTGCCGCATCTTTTATTAGTCCGTCCTTATAAAATTTTTCAATTTGTTTTTCACCAATTCCCTCTATATAAAACGCATCTCTGCTTACAAAATAAGAAATTCTTTGTATAATTTGAGCTTTGCAATTGATATTTTTACAAAAAAATGCCACATCTTTTTCTTTATCTTTGGCAATTTGCTCATCACAGCATGGGCAATTTTCTGGCATAAGATATGGTTTTAGGCTATCATTTTGTTCTGTTTTGCCAGTAATTTTTGGAATTACATCGCCAGCCCTTTCTATGGCAACCAAATCTCCTATTCGCAAATCTTTACGGGCAATTTCTTCAAAATTATGTAAAGTTGCACGCTTTATAACCGCCCCACCAACATTGATTGGTTTTAAAATAGCAACAGGTGTAATTGCACCAGTTCTGCCAACCTGACAAACAATATCCTGCAAAATAGTAACCGCTTTTTCAGCTGAAAATTTATATGCAATAGCCCATCGTGGACTGCGTGCAATATAGCCTAAACGAGATTGCAGGATCATATCATTTACCTTTAAAACCAAACCATCAATGTCGTAGCCCAGGCTATGTCTTATATTATCGATGTGTTTATAAAATTGCTCAATTTCGATAAAATTTTTACATAATTTTTTCTCAATATTAACTGCAAAACCCCAACTTGCGATTTTTTCTAACAACATTTCTTGTGTTTTAAAATCGTGTTCTCCTGCCACAGAATAAGCAAAATAACTGAGTTTCCTCATTTCTGTAACAGAAGAATCAAGTTGCCTTAACGATCCAGCTGCGGCATTTCTAGGGTTGGCAAATGGTTTTGTTGAAACTTTATTTAATTCCTCAAAATCCAAATGCTTCATATAAACCTCACCACGAATTTCTATCTCACCTAAAAACGGAATTTTTTTTGGAAAATCAGCAATTGTAAGCATATTTTGAGTGACATCTTCGCCAACAAAACCATCTCCTCTGGTTGCAATACTAACAAGTAATCCGTTTTTATAGAATGCCCCGAACGATAATCCGTCTATTTTTAATTCTGCAATCATTTCTATATCATTTTCTGCCCCTAAAAATCTTTGTACTTTTTGGATAAAATCTGTTAATTCTTCTGAGTTATAACAATTAGATAAAGAAAGCATTGGTCGCAAATGTGTAATTTTTTTAAAATCACTTTTAATTGTTGCCCCAACTTCAATACTAAATAAATCATCACCTAATAATATTTCATATTCTTTTGCTAACAAGTCATAATCGTAATCTTTAATCAATGGATTACCTTCATAATAAGCTATCTTATATTTTTCTAGCAACGATTCTAACTCTTTTATTCTTTTCATTTATATAAAAATATTAATATATTAGGTGTTAAATTATTTAATTTTACACTTGTCAATAAAAAAAGTATGTCTATTTGTTTTTAAAAATAATAACAATAGAATATATATATGAATTCTTTTTTTAGTGCAATACATAAAAACAGGTTAATATTTTTTATAATAGCGGTAGCAACTATTATATTTGGTTTTTTTTCGTATTTGGCGATTCCAAAGGAGCAATTTCCTGATATAAAATTACCGACCGTAAATATAACCATTATTTTAGCTGGTGTATCGCCCGAAGATGCTGAAAAAATGATTGTTTTGCCAGTTGAAAAAGCCTTTCATTCTCTTGATGATGTCAAAAAAGTTACATCTTTTGCAATGAATGGGGTTGCAAATATTACCGTTCAATTTAATCAAAATGTTGATCCAAGTAAGGGTACACAAGATATTAGAAATAAAATTCAAGAGGCGAGATCGGATTTGCCACAAGATATTTTGGAGCCTATTATAACCGAAATTGATTTTAGTAAATTGCCAGTTTTATCGGTTGCTTTGACAAACGAGCATAGCGAACAAGATTTATTTAGAGACGCTAAATTTCTAAAAAAAAGATTAGAATTGATACCTGGTATTGTTGAGGTTTCGTCTGTTGGGCTAAGAAAAGAAATTATTAGTTGCACGATAGATCCAGCAAAATGGGCTACATATGGTATAACAATTGGGCAAATTAGCGAAATGTTGGCAGGAAATAATAGTCTTGTTTCGCTGGGTTCTATGGTTAACGACAGTGATTTTTCGGTTAAACTATCAGGATTATTGCGTAGCGACAAAGATATTTCTAAGTTGCCAATTTTATATAACGGAACCTCGGTTGTAAGCCTTGGTGACATTGCAAAAGTAAAATGGGGGCTAGAAGAAGAGACAGTTTTTGGTCGCGTAAATGGTAAGCCAGCTGTTATTTTGCAGGTTTCTAAAAAAGCGGCAACAAATACAATTGAAACAATAGATCGAGTAAAGGCAGTTGTTGATATAAATAAGGCTTATTTATCAAGCACAACAGATGTTGTGATAATGCGTGATACATCAAAAAAAGTTATGACAAGTTTGCATGATTTGATAAATAATATAATTTTTGCAATAATTTTAGTAATGTTTGTAATTATTGTTCAAATTGGGGTAAAACAAGGTATAGTTGTGGGAATGAGCATACCACTTTCGTTTTTTGCGGGAATAATGGTATTAAAAATGTGCGGATATAGTATGAATATTGTTGTTCTTTTTGCTTTAATCATGGTTGTTGGAATGATAGTTGATGCAACCATTATTGTAACAGAAGATGCAGATTGGAGAATGCATAGGGGGGTAGAGCCGGTGGCAGCTTATATGGAGGCAGCACAACGAATGTCGATTCCGGTTTTATCTGCAACCGTTGGAATTATAGTTGTTTTTATGCCACTTCTTTTTTGGCCAGGAACCGTTGGGCAGTTTATAAGATATATACCAATTACATTAATTATTGTTTTGACCGCATCTATTCTTGTGGCAATGATTTTTGTGCCAGTTATTGGTGGGGCATTTTGTAAAAAATTCGGATTTAAAGATGATTTAAAAGACGATAGCTGGCTAATAAGATCTCGTGATTGGATAGAAAAAGTATCTGATATTTATGTTCAAAAAATGGATAAAATTTTAGATAATCCAAAGAGAATACCACTTATGTTGCCGGCTATTTTTGTGGTAACAATTGTGTTATATTATTTTATGGGATATGGAACGCAGTTTTTTCCAAGCATAGAACCAGAAGCTATTAGCGTGAATATTAGGGCTCAGGGTAATTTATCTCCACAAAAAAAGTTAGCAATTACAAAACAAGCTGAGCAAATTATTGAGAAATATCGCGGTGAATTAAAATCTGTATATAGCAATGTAAATCCTCAGCTAAAAACTGTTCAAGATGTAAATGATTCTGTTTCTGTTATAACTCTTGAATATAAAGAGTGGGAAAATCGAAGATCTTCGGAAACAATAATTTCAGATTTAAGAAAAGATTTATCTGTGATTGATGGTGTTGAGATAAATATTTTACCAGAAAAACAAGGTCCTGTTAGCGGAAAATATGATGTTGAGGTGAATGTTTTTTATGACGATGTCGATAAAATGAAAAAAGCAATAAAAGACATAAACGAATATATTGCAAAAGATAAAGATTATAGTGATGCTATTGATACCGATTCGTCAGGTAGAATTGAATGGAATATGGAATTTAATAGAGATGTTGCATTGCGTTCTGGGGTTGTTTTAAATCAAATTGGTGGCACAATGCGAATGCTGACAGTTGGTGTTCCAATTGGTAAAGCAACTATTGATGCATCTGATGAAAAAATAGATATTATTTTGAAATACCCAAAAGAATATCGAAGCATTACAAATTTAAAAGATATGATGGTTAATACAGGTAATGGCACAACAGTTGCTCTTGGTAATTTAATAAAAATTAAGCCAGAAAAAGAAGTATCAAAAATAAATCGTATAAATTATGATAGAGTTGTTGTTGTTGGTGTGAATGTTAAAAGTGGTATTGTGGTCAATAAGAAAATTGCTCAAATTCAAAGCTGGGTTTCAAAGCAAGATTATGGCAAAAATGTTAGAATTGTTATGGCTGGAGATCAAGAAGATCAGATTGAAACTGGTAAATTTTTGCAAACAGCCTTTGGGATTGCAATTTTAATTAAGGCGATTATTCTTATTTTGCAGTTTAACTCTGTTTATTATACATTGGTTGTTTTGTCTGCTGTTGTACTTTCTATTATTGGTGTTTTATGGGGGCTTATGTTGGCTGGAAAATCTTTTTGTATTGTTATGTGTGGGCTTGGAATTGTAGCATTGGCTGGTATTGTGGTTTCTAATAATATTATTTTAATAGACACTTATCAAAGATTTATTATGGAAGGAGTTGCACAAAGACAGGCAATTTTAGATAGTTGCAGGCGAAGAATTCGTCCGATTATTTTAACATCAATGACAACCACCATTGGTTTGATTCCTATGGTTTTTAATGTTAGTATAGATTTTATAAATTTTGGTATTTCGGTTGGTGCACCTTCGGGGCAATGGTGGCAACATTTGGCAATCACTATTGCTAGTGGACTTATTTTGACTACATTCTTAACGCTTGTATTTACTCCGTGTTTGCTTATGATTCACACGCCTGATGTTAAAAATAGATAAATATGTCTGGCAATACATTTGGAACATTATTTAGAGTAACAACATTTGGTGAGTCTCATGGTGAGGCCTTAGGGTGTATAATTGATGGTTGCCCTTCGGGTTTTGATATTTGTGAAAATGATATTCAGATTGAATTGGATAAAAGAAAACCAGGGCAAAGCGAAATCACAACTCAGCGATCAGAAAGCGATAAAGTACAAATTTTATCTGGTATTTTTGAAGGTAAAACCACAGGTTCCCCAATTGCAATGATATTTTTCAACCAAGATCAAAAACCCCAAGACTACCAAGGTATAAAAGATATTTTTCGTCCATCACATGCCGATTATACCTATTTTACAAAATATGGGCTTAGAGATTATCGTGGAGGGGGGAGATCCTCAGCTCGTGAAACCATTGCCCGAGTTGCCGCTGGTGCAGTAGCTAAAAAATATTTATTTGAAAAACTTGGTGTGCAAATTTTTAGTTATGTTGATCAAATTCATAAAATAAAAGCAAATATCGATAAAAGTACGGTGCAATCTAGCGATGTTGAAGTGAATATTATTAGGTGTCCAGATAAAATTGCAGCCGAAAAAATGATAGATTTAATAAAAAAAACCAAACTAGAAGGAAATTCTCTTGGTGGAATAATTTGTGGAATTGTAAAAGGAGTGCCTATTGGTTTTGGGTATCCTGTTTTTAATAAAATAAATGCAGATTTAGCACATGCAATTATGGGAATAAATGCCGTAAAAGGATTCGAGATTGGCTCGGGTTTTTTGGGTATAGAAATGTTTGGATCTGAACATAACGATGAATTTATAATAAAAGACAATAAAATTGCAACTAAAACAAATAATGCAGGTGGAATACTTGGTGGGATAACAAGTGGAGAAGATATCACATTTAGGGTTGCAATAAAACCAACGGCCACAATTGCAAAAGAACAACAAACTATTGATATAAATGGTGTTGAGCAAAAAATTAATCCCAGCGGTAGGCATGATCCGTGTGTTTTGCCAAGAGCTGTTCCTATAATTGATGCAATGACGGCTTTGGTTATTATGGATCATTATTTACTTAATAAAATATGTTAATAGAAAAAATTGAAGAATGTTTAATAAAACTAAATATAGAAAAAGAGCAAAAAATTGCTGTTGCAGTTTCTGGTGGATCCGATAGCCTTGCTTTGATTTTGGCGTTAAAACAGTGTCGGCAAAACATTTTTGGATTAATTGTTGATCATAAATTGCGTGAAAATTCTAGCAATCATGCATTACAAACGCAAAATATTTTATCTAAAAAAGGAATTGAATCGGATATTTTAATTTGGGAACATAATGAGATTTTAGCAAATATAGAAGGTTTAGCAAGGCAAAATAGATACGATTTATTGCTTGAAAAATGCAATCAAATGAACATAAAATATTTGTTTTTAGGTCATCACGCAGACGATCAAATTGAGACTTTTTTATTAAATTTATCACGAGGCAGTGGGGTTGACGGGCTTTGTTCTATGCCTTTTTATCGTGAACAAAATAATATAAAAATTGTTCGCCCGTTTTTGAACTTACATAAAAAAACATTACAAGATTTTTTGATTAACAATAAAATTGAATGGCTTGAAGATGAAACAAATCAAGATTTATCAATAAAACGCAATAAATTAAGGGCTGTTTTACAGGAATTGTGTCCAGATTTATACGAACAAAGAATTTTATTGGCAATAGATCATTTGCAACAAGCAAAAGAAATTCTAGATAAGCATTATAATAAAATCTACAATGATTTATATCAAAATAATAAAATCGATTATTTAAAATATATAAATTTATTGCCAACGGAAAGAACATGGCTTTTAAACAAAATTTTATCTAAAAATAGTAAACTTAGGCTTTTAGAAATAAAAAATCTTGATAAAAATATTTTAAATAATATTAAAAAATCAACATTAGCAAATTATTTTATCGAAATAAAAAATGACAGCAATGCCACATTGGCCATTATATTTAGGCCCAAATAAAGATTTAACAAATTCGGTTCAAAAAGTTTTATCAATTTTAAATTTATTAGATAATCCGCAAGATAAATTGCAGGGAGTTATTCATATTACAGGCACAAACGGTAAAGGTTCGACGGCAAATTATATTTATAATATTTTGCGTAGCCATAATTTTAAAGTTAATTTATATACATCGCCCCATATTTATGAATGCAATGAAAGAATTATTTTGAATGATAGCAAAATTAACGACAAGGATATGTATTTTTATTTTGAAAAATTGCGTCTAATTTGCGAACAAAACAATATTGAGCCAACTCTTTTTGAGGCAACAACAATAGTTGGATTTATGGCTTTTGCCGATACAAATGCTGATTTTAATGTGATTGAGGTTGGAATGGGCGGAAAAAACGATGCAACAAATGTATTTAAAAAATCGTTGGCGGTTTTTACCCCAATCCATGTTGATCATATTAGGTTTTTAGGGGCTACACCGATTCAAAATGTGCTTGAAAAAATCGGCATTGTAAAAGAGGGCAGTGAGGTTATTTGTGCTCCACAAATCAAAGAGGTTGAAGATTTTATTAAAAATTTTGGCAACAACAAAACATATATTTTTGATAAGGATTATGGGGTTAGTAAAATCGAAGAAGAGCCAGATAAAATAGTGTTTAATTTTGGTGAAAATTTAATGCTTTTAGACAAACCAAAATTGCGTGGCGATCATCAAATAATAAATGTAGCGGTTGCAATTATGTCTGTAATTGCCTGCAATATTGATATTTTTGTTGATAAAATAAATGAGGGTATACAAAATACAAAATGGCCCGTTAGAATGGAGCCTGTCAAATGCGATATTTTGCCACCAAAAAGTGAGCTTTTTATTGATGGAGCACACAATATTAGCGGTGCATTTGCAGTTGCTAATTTTTTAAAACAACACAAAAATACACATAAGCTTTATATTATAAATGGACGCACAAAAAATACAGATAGCTATGGATTTTTACAGCAATTTGTTGGCGTGACAGATATGATTATGGCCGTTCGCGTGCAAACGGAGGCACTGCCTGAGGCTCCAGAAATTATCGTTGCCGAAGGTAAAAAACTTGGGCTAAACATAAAAAAAGGAGACAATATTAATGATTCATTAGAAAAAATTGCACTCGATTGTCAAGAAAAACCTGCCTGTGTTATAATTTGCGGATCTCTTTATTTAGCAAGAGATTTGGCTAGTTCGAATTTGCATTAAATAATCCGCGAGAATGATACTTGCCATCATTTATTGTTTGTTGCCATTGTTTTATCTTGTCTCCAAAATAATCATTATGCTGGCTTGAAGTGTGTTCTCTGCCAGTAATAATAATGCTTTTAATTTTTCTTAATCCTGTGTTTAACCAAGCACTTTCTGTTGCTAAGTCTCCATTTAAAATTTTTGCACGCTCGTTATTCAGCCATTGTTCTCGCAATTTAAACATCCAAATATCATTTTTTTTGCGAATAATTTTTTTAATTAAAGTCCGCATTGCTCTCGTTAACGATATTCCTCTCATGGACGGAACCCCTAGACCTGAACTTCTTAATGCGGCTGTTATTTTTTTTGCAAACATAATTCTTTGCCTAAGAACACCAACTGATACCCTACCTTTTATCATTAATGCTCTATTTATCGCAACAGATAATCCTGCTCTTCCGTTGAATAAAACCCTAGATTTCATTCTACCAAATTGCATAGATATTTTTTTAGCCATTTGTATTTCGCGTTGTTTTTGCAAAGATAAATATCTAGCACGATCCTTTTGCTCTTTTGAATACAGGGTCATACCTAAATTTTATTAAAACAATTTAAAGCCATGTTTTCTAAAATAAATTATCGCAGAATGAACTGCAACGAGTGTCATTTTTAAATTTTTGTGCGTTGCTCGCTCCCAATGATGCTTAACGATTGCATCAGGAAAAAACATTACCTTTGTTATTTTTCCAGCCCTACGAGAAATATCAGCATCTTCCATATATAAAAAATATTCTTCATCGAATCCGCCTAATGTTTCGTAAATATCGGGTCTAAAAAACATAAAACAACCAGATGCAAATGGAACCTCAACAACCTTGTCGTATCCAAATGCTTTGCGAACATAGTAATCATGTCTTTTGATAAAATATTCATTTTTTGTTATAAATTTTGGTAAAAATCTTCGTACAAATAAATCAAAAAAAGTTGGATGTTCTTTGTTTAATTCTTGAATTGTGCCGTCAATGTTGCATATTTTTGGCACACACAACCCAGTATCTTTGTTTATATCCATAAAATCGGTCATTTTTTGCAAACAAAGTGGCTCAATAATCAGGTCTGGATTCAAAATAATATGATAGCGATTTTTGGTAATATTGTTTAATTTTAAATATTCGTTTGCAACTATAAAACCAATATTATTTCCACCACCATATCCACGATTTAACATTCCATTTATAATCGCAACATTTCTATTTGAGTTGTATTTATTTTTTAAGCTATCAATTATGTCTCGTTTTGTTGACGCATTATCAACGATAACCAAATATTTATCAACATTTTCTTGTGATAAAAAAGTATCAATAGTGCCATATAGTTTGTCTAAATCGCAGTTATAGACAACCAAAGACGCGGTAATAATTGTATTTGACATTATGATATATATATTAATTAGTTATAATATTTGATATTGACTATAAAAATCAATAAAAATATTATGTTAATAAATTATATTTTAAAAAATGAAAATTCAAGCGGTTCGTGGGATGCACGATTTATTTGGTTTAGAAGGAGCTAAATATGAAAAAATTATAGAGCAGGGCAGGTTTATTGCAAATAATTATGCGTTTGAAACAATTCATACTCCGATTGTTGAATTCTGTGAACTTTTTGAGCGTAATTTGGGTGAAGAAAGCGACATAATTAGCAAAGAAATTTATCGTTTTACCGATAGAAGCGATCATGTTTTGGCGTTGAGACCAGAGTTTACGGCAGGTATTATAAGGGCTTTTACACAACACTCTATGCATGCTCAGGTTTTACCAAAAAGATTATTTTCATATGGGCAATTATTTAGATATGACAGGCCTCAGGCAGGAAGATATCGTCAATTTAATCAGCTCAATTATGAAATTATTGGTGTTAAAAACCCCAATTTAGATGTTGAGTGTATTTTGATGGCTAACGATTTACTCAATAGGTGTAAAATAGAAAATACTCAACTAAATATTAACTTTTTAGGAAACACAGATACCACAAAAATATACGAAAAAGCATTGATAGATTACCTACAAAACTACAAAAATGAGCTTTCTGATGATAGTAAAAAAAGACTAGAAAATGGAGCATTAAGAATTTTAGATTCCAAAGATAAATCGGATATAAAAATTATAGAAAATGCACCAAATTTAGCAAATTATTATAGCGATGAAGACAAAAAATATTTTGACGATATATTGCAAATATTAGAAAAAATAAATATAAAATATGCAATAAACAAAAGATTAGTTCGTGGTTTAGATTATTATACTGGTATTGTTTTTGAGTTTGTGGCAAATAACGAATTGACAGTTTTGGGTGGTGGCAGATACGACAATTTAGTAGAACAAATCGGGGGAAAGGTATCGTTGCCTGCCATAGGTTTTGCTGCTGGAATAGAAAGATTAATGTTGTATAGTAAGCAAGAAATTGAGGTAAAACCTGAAAAATTTGGAGTTATTTATTATAGTGAAAACGAAATTGATTATGCTATGCAAACTGCGCAAAATTTACGCAACCAAGAAAAATCAGTTGAAATAATTTATAGCAATAGCAATGTTGGTAAAAAAATTGCAAAAGCTAATCAGCTTGGTTGCACAAAAGTTGTTGTTTGTGGGCCCGAAGAAAAACAAAATAACACAATTTCAATTAAAGAATTATTTTAGATTTTAGAATAAATAACCAATAAATCTTTATCAATTTGTTCAAATTTATCAATTTTAAATAGATTTTTATCGTTTATCAAATTTACACAATCGTCGGTAAAACATGATATTGATTTATTGTCATAAATTATGTTAGGGGCAATAAAATGGCATATTTCATCCACCAAATTTTGCTGTAAAAGCCCAGCACAAAAACCACCACCAGCCTCAACTAATATTTTGCAAATATTGTGATTATTATATAAAAAATGTAATGCTGATTCGATTATTAGGTGATCATTTTCGTCTGTTTTGCATTCAATAAGTTGCACATTATTTATGTTGCATGGTTGTATTTTTTTGCACAAAATAAAAAGGGTTGTTGCTTTTCTTTTAAAAATATTTAATTCTGGATTTTTTAAAATATCTAGATTTTTATCAACAATAATGCAATTTAGTTCTTGTGTTTCTTTGCCAATTCTAATATTCATATTGGCGTTGTCTACTGTGACCGTTTTGCTTGTTGTAATTATGGCGTCTGCATCGTTTCTCATGTTTCTATGCAAATATTCCCTAGATTTATCGCAACTAATCCATTTACTTGATCCGTTTCTGTCTGCAATTTTACCATTTATGGTTGTTGCAATTTTTGCCGACACAAATGGTCTATTTTTTGTTTTATTGACAAAAAAAATTTTATTTAATTTTATACATTCTTGTTCTAAGCTGCTTTTTATCGTTTCAATACCGGCATCTTGCAAGGCTTTTAGCCCATTTCCGTTCACAATATTATTTAAATCTTGTGTGCCATAAAAAACTCTCTTTACTTTATTTTTAATAATTGTATTGGCACAAGGAGGGGTTTTACCAAAATGACAACATGGTTCTAATGTTGCGTATAAATCTGAATTTTCAAGAGAAAAACCATTTTTTATTGCATCATTTATTGCTTCAACTTCGGCATGATTTTGGCCGTATTTTTTGTGATAACCTTGACCTATAATTTTATCATTTTTTACTATTACACACCCAACCAAAGGGTTTGACCTTACATTTTTACCCCCCTTTTTTGCTAATTTTATAGCAATTTTCATGTATTTCGCATTTTCCATATATCTTTTATTGATATTATTTGTGTTAAAAAGAGCAACAAAATATACGATATTATCGCAACAAAAATTGCAAATAACAAAGATAACAAAGGCAAAAATAATAACTTTGATGCAATATATTTTGCTTCAACCGAAATTATCAAACTGCATATTATGCTTATAATTAAATATTTTATATTTTTTGTTGATAACCCTAAAAAATTATATTTTGTTTTTAAAAATATGCATAACAATAAAAATTCAATCATACTACATATAGTTGTAGAAATTATCATTGCATAAAATCCGATATGTTTTATTAAAATAATATTCAAAACAACATTTGTTAATGCACTTGTTATTCCTATATACATTGGTATTTTTGTATCCGAATTTGCAAAGAACGATGAATTAAAAATACGATTTATGGCGATAAATGGCACGGCAATTGCATAAAATTGCAACATTTTTGATACAACTATAATGTGTTCAATGCCAAATTTTGGCGACCCATAAAGTGCCGTAACAATTTGTTGCGAAAGAATTATCATGGCAATAGCGGCTGGCACAGCTAGTAAAATCGCCCATTCTATACATTGTTTTTGAATTTCAACCGCCCCAATTTTGTCTCCAATCGAGATTTTTTTGCTTATAAGTGGCAACGAAATTGTTCCCAAAGTATAACCAATCATGGTTGTGGCAAACAGACCAATTCTGTCGGTATAAGCTAAATAAGATGTTGCACCGACTGTCATTGTTGCAAAAATTGTGCCTACAAAAATATTTATTTGCATAGCTCCTTGGCTTATCAAAACAGGGAATAACGATTTAAAAAAATGCCAAATTTCGTGAATAACGGCAAATCTAAATTTTGGCAAAACAGAGTTGCGTTTGCAAGCATAAAGCATAATTGCAATTTGTATAACACCACCAACAACTGCCGAAAAAGATAGATAATTTACAAAATTAGGCAAATCTCCAAAAATAAAAACCGAGATAATCATTGATAAATTTTGTATAACTTGAATGGCAGCAAAATACGAAAAAACTCGCACCCCATTTAAAATTCCACCAAGCAATGCAACCATAGAAATTAGCGGCAGGTATGGCATCATAATTCGCGATAGCAAAATTGTCAAATCTGTTTTTGCTTGATCGCCAGCAAAACCGGGAGCAACAGCGGCAACAATGCTGGGGGTAAAAATTTCAACTAAAAGCGTTATAAAGCAAGTGATTGCAAACAAAATAACGGCAATATTTGCCGAAAATATATCAGATTTTTCAACCGATTGCGTACGAACTTTTACAAACAAAGGCACAAAAGCCGCCGAAACTCCACCGTCTGCCAGCAATTTTCTAAACGAATTTGGGATTCTCCACGCCGCAAAAAAGGCATCGCTTTCCATTCCAACCCCCAAATAATGTGCCAACAAAACCTCTCGCACAAACCCGCTAATCCGCGACAACATAGTAAAAAACATATATGAGGCACTAGATAATAGCATTCTAAATCTCATTTTTTTATTATTTATTTACCCAACAATCAAATAATCTAATTAAAAGTAAATAAAAAATAATAATTCTTGCATTTATTCTTTTTTTATTATATATGTTATGATAAATAATCAATATTTACCTAGATGTCTGAACAAAAAGAACAAACATTTGTTGCACAAAAATGTGGGGAGAGTTGTACTTGTCATGATCACATAAAGCAGAATAACTCAAAAGATATACCAGAAGCGACAATATCGGCACATTTGATTAGAGGTGTTGTTGGTGAGTCTCGAAATGAAGAAATTGCCAACAAAAATGCTAATGTGCATAATTTTTTGGCTCATTTAAAATATCGCATATTGGGTGCAGAGAAGATGTCTAGGGATGAAAATTTATCAATTTTTGATAATCCCCCTGAATTATTAGAGATACATGATAACGGTTTTGATAAAAAGACAGAGATTAGCGAGGATCAACAAGCAATACTTGACCAGCTAAATGAATTGATCATAGGAACACCAGCAGACATAAAAACATTTGTTGAAAAAATTACCCAAATTGATTGCAACACAGATGGTTTGGATAAGTTAATTAACGATAAACTTAAAGATATTAAATGTGTTATTAGAGAACATAATAAAAATAGTCCAGGTAAACAATTAACACTTGATGATTTAAGTAAAGTAAAAACAGTAGAAATAGAAACACAAACAACAGAAACAGAAACAAAAGAGGATAGATACAGAAAAGAAATTAAAGACATCATTAAAGAAGAACTAAGTATTGATAAGAAAAATAAAATTAAAAATTTAACGGAAGAACGGTTTACATCGTTGACATCTAGCCAAGATATTAAGTCAAAATTTAGAGCATTAAATAATAAATATAATAATACAGATTTAGCAAAAACACATGGTTCTTTGTACGAAACGGTTGGTTCTTTTGTTACAAACAAAGAGCCAGCAAAAAACATAAGCCTGATTGAGAAAATTTTAAATTTTCTGGGTATTAAGGTATATAAGAATATTGATACCCAGACTACCAACACACAGAAGGATCAGGATGATTTAACGAAGGCGGCGGCGTTGGCGGCGGAGCAGAATAGGTTGAAGGAGGATGCGGAGTTGGAGAAGAAGGAGGAGGCGGATGCGTTGAAGAAGGAGTTGGAGAAGCAGAAGAAGGATGAGGCGGATGCGTTGGCGAAGCAGAAGGAGTTGGAGAAGCAGAAGAAGGATGAGGCGGCGAAGGAGAAGCAGAAGGAGTTGGCGGATAAGTTGGCGAAGCAGGAGTTGGAGAAGAAGAAGGCGGCGTTGGAGGAGAAGCAGAAGGGGTTGTCGGGACGTAACTACGATAAACATAGAACTAGTGAGACGGACAATAATGTTTCCTACTTAGGTGATATTTTTACGTCTTGCCCGATTGAGTCTTTTTATAAGCATAAAGCCAGTGGAAATAATATTATTACTTATGTTTCGCCGGCAACAAGTAAAAAAACGTCTTTTTTGGAGGAAATAAATGGATTAATAGGTGTGTCAATTCCTACAGCAAAAGATAAAGAAACTTCTTTTGGTAACAATAAAGCCAGATATGATGCAGTTGAGGAAAAATATAAAAAATATATTATGTCTAAGAAAACAAATGATGGTATTAAAATTTCGATAATAGAAGCTACCGCACTAAGCGCTCTTGATAAATCGCTTGCATTACTTAATAGCAAGAACAAAAAAACAGATATAAAAATTTTTCTTTCCGAAATGAATGAATCTTTAGGTAAAGGAGAACACATATCAAAAGTCGGAATTTTGCCAAAAAATTTGTTATTAAATATGATTTATGAACAAGGTATAGGATTATACAATCAAGAGACATTAAAAAAAGCTATCACAGACAAGAAAGTGAAATTAAAAACAGTATATGATAAAATACGAAAACATAATAATGATAACATAAATTATGTTGGTGATAATGTTTTAAAAAAACATCTTAGAAAAATAGAGTCTCAAAAAACTTTACAAAAATAATAAACATGGATGATTTAAAAGATTTTTTAAAACAAAACAAAATTGATGCAATAATAATTCCATCCGTGGATGAGTTTTTTGGTGAATATGTGCCAGAGGGTCGCAACAGATTGCAGGTGGCGACTGGGTTTAGTGGATCAAATGGGATTGCAGTTATTGGTCTGCAAAAATCGGCATTATTGACGGATGGCAGATATTTGCAGCAAGCACCGATGCAAATTCCGTCGCATTTTGAGGTTATCGATATGGGGGTGCAAAATTTATCACAATATTTAGGTGGTTTAGGGCTTGTAAAAATTGGTTTTTTGCAAGAATTACACACGGCAGAATGGGTACAAAAAATCAAAGCAAGTTTCTCCACCGCAGCTGGCAACCTCACCGTCAACGGAGAGGTTTCGTTGATACGCAAAAACATCTCCGTTGACGAGGAGATTAAATTAATACCAATTTCGTGTGAAAAAATTGATAAAATATTAAATATCAACACAAAATATGTTGAAAATATTGATAAAATTATAAAAATTGGCGAACCAAAAACCGATATTATCGCAAGCTTAAAAATCAAAGATGCAATGCTAATTTGCGACCCAGCAAGCGTTTGTTGGTTGCTAAACATTCGCGGTAAAAGCGTGCCATATTGCGGACTTTTTAATTGTTATTTAGCGGTTTTTAAAGATGGATCTTATAAAATAATCAACAATTTATATGATTTATTGGATATTTTTGATAGATGTGATAAAATAATGACAGATTTTAGCCAAATAAACTATCATTTATACGAACAATTGCAAACCAAATTAGTGCATCAAAAAAATGCAATCACCGCATTAAAAGCCATAAAAACCGAGCAAGAAATTGCCGGCATGAAGCAAGCAAACGCTGAGGATAGCATTGCAATAACCAAATTTATAAAATGGATAAAAACCAATCCAAACACAACCGAAATTGACGCAACCGCAAAATTATTAGAATTTAGAAAAGAAAGCCCACATTTTATTGAACAATCATTTGCAACCATAATGGGGGCAGGGTCAAACAGTTCTATTATTCATTATCATTCAACCCCAAAAACCAACAAAATTATAGGTCACAACGATATTTTATTAGTAGATTCTGGTGGACATTACAACTATTATGGCACAAGCGACATTACCAGAACAATTTGCATTAACAAACCAAAACAACAAATAAAAACCGATTATACCCTTGTTTTAAAAGGACATATCGCGGTTGCAACTGCAATTTTTAAACAAGGCACAACCGGCTCTCAAATTGATTCTTTGGCTCGCCAATTTTTGTTGCAACAAGGCAAAGATTACAACCACGGAACAGGTCATGGAGTTGGATATTATTTATCGGTGCATGAAGGGCCTTGTTCTTTAAGTAAAAAAAGCAATGTTCCGCTTGAAGCTGGAATGATTTTATCAAACGAACCCGGATTCTATGTTGCTAATTCACATGGAATCCGAATTGAAAACTTGATGGTTGTCAGAACACACTCAAAAGATATGTTGTGCTTTGAAACCATCAGTTTTGTAGAACTTGAACACGACTTTATAGATGCAAATATGTTAACAAATCAAGAAAAAGAATACATAGAGTATTATTCCGCCCTATGTGTTAACAATCTCTGCAAGTAATATTAAATATACAAATACATATTAACAGCATTCGCAATCAGCTCCGTATAAATTTGTGTTGTTTGATAAATTAGAAACATTTAATGTTGCAAAAAATAAAGCAAATATAAAAAAGATCTTAAACATAATAATAAAAAATAATTAAAGAGTTATATAGTTTTTGTCAAACATATTAAAATATTTGCCTCGACTATAATTCATAAATTCATTTTCATGTATTTTTTTCCAAACAACATGTTGTTCGTATATTTTTTCTTCGTTAAAGCTTATATTTAAAATATCTAAAATATAATAATAATAACCATATTTTATTATCCATCCACGATTATTCTGTGTATTTTGTTTTGGTGTTTTAATGCTAAATAAATTATTAGGATATTTTTCAACATTTTTAACAAAATTATCGCAATATAAACAATCTTTTATTGGTCTATAATAAAAATTATATATTTTAAAATTTTTATCTCTTTTAAACAACTCTTCTGTTTTTTTGAACAATTTAAGGCTTTCTGTGTAAGATTTTTCAAAATTACATGTTATTAATTTGTGCATATTAATTTTATCGTCAATCTCTTTAATTCCACTAAATCTCATACTAATCAAAGGTTCCGAGTTGGTCATAAAAAGTATTACATTTAAATCTTTATATTTATTTTTTTTAGTTAAATTATCAATCAAATCATACATATCTATGTTCATTTGCATAACAGAAAATGAGCAAGGTTCATGATCAGATATATTATAATATTCATTTTTGATTATAGATTTTAATTTTAAACTAGCATTTGCATACAATTCTCTATCAAAAAAATAATTTGTTTTGTTTAAATATATATAAAAAGATGCGATTGCGATAAATATAGCACCAAAAATATATGATTTTTTTATTTTAGACTTTGAACCCAAAACATAGCTCATTTTTTTAAATGTAGTTTCAAGTTTTTCTGTTACCTCTTGTTGTTTTTGATTTTGAGAATCTAAAACTATTTGTATTTCTTCTATTTTAGAGCCTACTGCACCAGATATATTATCGACCGCATTTTCAACAGTATTAAAGACCCTGTCTGCATTTGTGATAATTTGCACCTCATCTGCAATGCCTTGTTTTGCCTTATAAAGCGACTCAAAATCTGTGATAAATTTTTTTGCCTCCAAATAGAATTCTTCTGCTTTTTTTGTTGGAACCATTATGCTACCATTTTGCACAAAAAAAGTACATTTCATATCCTCTTCTAATGTTTTCATTTTTGCACTAATGGCTTGTCTGCCAGTTTGCATTGCTTCTGCTGCTTTTGTAAAATGACCATCATGTTCAAAAACTATGCAAAAAACTTTAACAAGATCATATTTATCTTTATAATAGTTAAAGGTTGACATACTATAAATTATATTTATGGTTTTATTTTTTTTATATTGTTTTATTTTAATTGTCAATAAATTATTTTGACATCTGTCTTGCTTTTTATTCTTTACTTTTAGTTGCTAACATAGGATATGATACTGTGTTAATAATTTAATCTAAACTATTATATGCTAAAAATAAACGATCTAACAACAATATTTTTTAATACAGAGGAAAATAACAAAAGACAAATGGAGACACTTGCTAGAAAAGTTATAGAATCTGTTAAAATAGAACAAAGCAAAATAGAAACAACTAAAAAATTAGAAAATATTGCGTTGTCTGATTTTGAAAACATACAATATGTTGAGCTTTTTTATGAGTTTTTGGCAACAAGACCATCTGATGCGGTTAAGACACAACTTGCAGAACTGATAAAATCTAATCTCTAATAATTTTAATTTTTAACATTAAAAGAAAATTCTAAAAAACGGATATGCAATCCAATTAAACAAAAGTAAGTTTGATGGTACGAATGAAATTTGATTTTAAAAAAAATAAAAACATCTTAGATAAAATAATCTTGACAACTAAGTTATGTGCCTTATAAGATGTTATTTGATGATAAATTATTTCAAAAAAAATGAGAATTCCATTAGGTAGCAATACATCTATACAAATACATGAGGAGGGTCAAATTTATATTTTAATTTCAGCTGCGATCACTACTTTTTCGGCAGTTTTTTCTGGTTTCAGTGGTATAACTGTCTTTTTTGTATTTTTAACTTTTGGGGTTATATCTTTTTTTAGAGACCCAGAAAGAGTTATTCCTCAAAAAAAAGGAGTTATTGTTAGTCCTGGTGACGGAGTTATTGTTGCCATAGATGATGCACCTTTACCTTCAGAATTAACATCAATGATAAACCCTGATTGCGTAAAGGTTAGCGTATTTTTGAGTGTTTTTAATGTTCACGTAAATCGTATTCCTATTGCAGGAAAAATTATAGATATTAAGTATCATAACGGTAAATTTATAAATGCTAGTTTTGATAAGGCAAGCACCGATAATGAAAGAAATACAATTGCAATAGAAACAGAAAATGGTGATATTGTGTATTGCGTTCAAATTGCCGGATTGATTGCAAGAAGAATTGTGTGTGATGCAGAAATAGGGGATTTATATTCAACTGGTGATAGATATGGCATTATAAGATTTGGCAGCAGAATGGATATATATATTCCTAAAAAATATAAAATCAATGTTTCTCTCTGGCAAACAATGATTGGTGGAGAGACTAGTATTGCTGAATTTATTGGATAAAAATGAAAGCTATATTCTTTATTGTGTTTTATTTGTTAAATTATAATTTTTCTTTTGCAAAAATTGTAATGGACTTATCGAAGCATACAATAAATATATCAAGAGACTTTAAAGGAACAAACATAATGCTGTTTGGTGTGTGCGACAAAGACGAGGATATTATAATTGTTTTTAGAGGCGGTAAAAGCGACTTAAAAATAAAAAAAATGCACAAAAAAAACAATATTTGGTCTGTTGATTCTGTAATAAAATTTATAGATGTTCCAAATATTTATACATTGTATTCAAATAAAAAAATAGATAATTTACTTTCGGAAAATGATATTGATGATTTAAATTTGAGTATCTCTGGTTTATCAGTTAAGGAAAAATTAAATCGCAGGGATGACATGCTGTATCTATACGAATCTTTTAACGCTATGATACGAGAAAGGAAAAAACATAATTTACTTGGAGATTACCCTTATTCTATTGAAAAAATAGATGATAGCACTCTTTTTAGGGTTAAATTGTATATTCCGGATCGTATTAAAGCTGGAATATATAATATTACTGCGTATTCAGTTAAAAATCATAAAATTACAAGCATTGTTTCTTCACCTGTTAATATCAGAAAAGTTGGATTAAATGGGACAATTTATTACTTAGCTTTTAATTACAGTAAAACATTTGCTATGTTAAGTATTATTTGGGCTATGTTTGTTGGATGGCTTGCAAACTATATAATACAAGCTATTATTGATAAGAATAGAAATAAAAATAAAATGGTTTAAAATAAACTTGACAATAAACGATATGATAATTATCTAGTATTGAGAATTGTTTTTTAATTATGTTGTTGATTATGTTTTATATAAAAAAAAGCATCTTATTTGCTTTTGCATGTATAATGATTTCTAGTTGCCAAAGTAGTGGAAAGTTAGAAGAAATTGGTGCACCAGATTGGGTGTTTAATCCTTCTTCTGTTTCAAAGAATGATACTGAGATTGCAGCTGTTGGTATTGGGGAGTCAAGTAAAGGTGGGCTAAAAGTTCAGATAGCGCAAGCAAAATCTGATGCTCGTGGAAATATTGCAAATCAAATTTTATCAGAAGTAGCAAGAATTTCAAAAGATGCGATACGCAAAACAAATATTGCTGGGGTGGAAGATGTTGAAAAGATATTTTCTCAGGCTACACAAGAGGTTGTTAGAGATTTACCTCTTTCTGGTGCAGAACAGACTCATATTTGGCAGGATCCAAAAACCGACACCCTGTATGTTAGAATGACCGTTGATAGCAAAAAAGTTGCTTCACATTTGAATGATTCTATGGAAATTTACAGTAAAAGATTAAAGCAGTCTGGTGTTAATTTACATAACGAATCAAAAGAAAAAGAATTAATTTCTACATTAAATAATGGTATTGATGATAGATTTTTGGATAAAAAAGTAGATTCTAAAATTAAGATTGTAGAATAATGAATAGGGGTGTAGCTCAATTGGTAGAGTTCTGGTCTCCAAAACCAGCGGTTATGGGTTCGAGTCCCCTCGCCCCTGCCATTTTTTGTGTAATTAAAAATTAATTAGATGCTTTAAATGTTTAAAAAATTAATAAATTATTTGTATCAGGTTACTGAGGAATTTAAAAAAATTAAATACCCAGAAAAAAAAGAAATTATTACAATGTCTATTGGTGTTTTGGTTGCCATTTTTGTAATAGGATTATTTTGTCTTTCAATGGATTGGCTATTTATAACATTCATTAATTGGGCAGTACTTTAAGTTAATTTTTATCTTTTATTATGACAAACGAAAAATCTATAACATCAAAAAATTCTTTTAATGTAGACGAGGCTAAATGGTATATTATTAGGGGGCATTCTGGTGCTGAAGCAAAAATTATAGAAGATATTAAAAAAAATTCATTACTATATAAAGTTCCATCTGAGGATTTTGTTGATTTTTTTGTTCCATCTGTTGCGGTTGAAACATTTAAACAAAATGTTAAAGTAATTGTGCAAAAATCAATATATCCAGGATATATTATTGTAAAAATGAAAATGAATGAAAAATCTTGGCTTGCTGTTACAAAAACAGATAAAGTAAGTGGATTTTTAGGTGGCTCACGAGGGAAGCCAACCCCTTTAACAGAAGCAGAATATAAGACAATGGTTGCTAGCGTTGAAAATAAAAATATAGCGGCCATTAAAGCTTCAAATATTACAATTGGTAGCCGTATTAAGGTAAAATCTGGTTCTTTTGAATCATTTGAGGGTTTTATTAAAAGTATTGACGATAAAAATGATATATTGACTGTTTCTGTTAGTATTTTCGACAGAGAGACAACAATTGAATTGCGTCCAGATCAAGTTGAAATGGTTTCTGTAAAAGAATAGATATATTGTGATATTTTTTATGAAAATATTTTAATAAAAAGAGATATAAAAAAATCTAATATATTTTAATTTTTATGAATATATTAATAATATTATTGTATATTATAGCAATTAATAATGTATCGGCTGTTTCTTTTCAAAACTACGATCCTTCAAAAATAACAGAAATTTCACAGCCAATCATTGGGTCGCATTTACCATATACAAATTTTGATAGTAAAAATTTACCAACAATTCCAATTATTCAAAATGCAACAAATTTAGCTAACAACTCTATAAGAAGGGTTACAATTGAAACAGTAAATCCTGAGCAAATTGCAGCTTTAGAAGAAAAAGATAAAGCACAAAAACCAACCATACCATTAAGCGATCCAGATAATTTACAAAAACCAACCGCAGAATCTATCAAAAATATAAACCCCCAGCATTATCATAAAATAAATATTGAGCCACAGCAAAATTTAGCACAAAATAATAGTTTAACAATAATTGGATCCGAGGGGGCGATTCCAATGCCAGAAAAACTATCAGAAAAACCAGAAATAGAAGCTGTACCTACACAGATTGTTCCTGTTATTCCAGTTTTGCGTAATACATATAAATTAAATATACCAAAAAAAGCACAAACTATATATACAATGACGGAAAAACAAAAAAGTGGTAAAAATGAAAATTTACCAGATTTACAGCTAAAGATTAATCAAAATGTAGGCTGGAAAAGACAGATTATGTCACCTAATATTGCTCAAAAAATTTATACCAATTCAAATACACATTTATTACCAATAATATTTCAAACAGAGCTTGATAGTATAGCCTTTAAATACATTATAAATCCAAATGATTGTAATATTTTACGATCATTGCTTAATAAAATAAGTAGTATAAATATTCAAGATCAAGATGGAAATACGCTACTTATTTATAGTATATATAATTTTAATCATGACGCAGTTATTATTCTTTTGCAAAGGGGTGCAAACCCAAATTTATGCAACGATGCAGGGGTTTCTCCGATACATTTGGCAGCTACCTTAAATGACGATAAAGCTGTAAAAATATTGGTTCAATATGGTGCAGATATTAATATTGTGGATAAAACAGGGTCAACGGCAGCAATGTATGCTGCATCATCAGATAACATAAAAACAATTGAATATTTAATAAATCATAATGCAAACCTAGATATTATAAACAATAATGGCATGAATATTATTGATTTTGCAAAAAGCAGTTCAAATAAAAATATTCTTGATTATTTAAAATAATAGTTTATATATTATTTTTTATGATGTTGTATTTATTTAATAAATGAAAAAAAAGCTTATATTACTATCATATCTATCTATTTTTATACCTATATTAGTAATCTATTTTATGACAAAAAAAGAGCTTAATAAAAATATCCACAAAATAAATACAAATTCTTTAAAATCATATGATATTAGAGGGACTATTGGTAAAGATTTGTTTATCGAAGATGCATATTTTATTGGAAGAGCTGTTGCAACCGCAATTTATAGAAAATATGGTACAGGAGATAAAAGGGTTGTGGTTGGTTTTGATGGAAGGTTGTCATCGCCAGAGTTATTTAAAGAATTAAAAAAAGCCTTGCTTGATAGCGGAATAGATGTTGTTTCTATTGGAATGTGCACCACGCCAATGATTGCATATGCTAATATAGAGCTTGGCGTTGATGCGAGTATAATGATTACCGCGTCTCATAATCCGGCTAGTGATAATGGTTTTAAAATTGCTATGCGAAATAACGAACCATTTTTTGCCGAAGAAATTCAATCACTTGGAGATATTATGGCAAGAGGAGATTTTTATCAATTTAAAGAAAATGGCAGCATTGCGGAGATTGATGTTAAAAATGATTATATTAAAAGAATTTTACGAGATGTTCCGAGTCCAAAAAGTCTTAAAGTTGTGTGGGATTGTGGCAATGGGGCAGGGTGCATTATAATTAAAGATGTAATAAAAGAATTACCAGGAGAGCATGTAGTTTTGTTTGGAGACATAGATGGTAATTTTCCAAACCACGAAGCTGATCCATCTGTGTCGGCAAATTTGGTTGATTTGCAAAAAAGTGTTACCCAGAATAATGCTGATTTTGGAATTGCATTTGATGGAGATGCCGATAGAATGACGGCAGTTGATGGCACAGGCAGAATTATAGAAAATGATAGATTACTTGTTTTATTTGCAAGAGATGTTGTTTCTCGCAACCCCGGTGCTAAGGTTATTATGGAGGTGAAATCTAGCAATTTAGCAATGGAAGAAATTAGAAAAGTTGGCGGAAATCCTGTTATGTATAAAACTGGACATTCTTGTATTAAGAATAAAATGAAAGAAATTGACGCATTGTTAGCAGGTGAAACATCTGGGCATTTTTATTGGAAAGAAAAATTTTATGGTTTTGATGATGGCGTTTATTCTGCGTTGCGTTTGCTTGATTTATTGTCTAGATCAGACAAAACTTTATCACAACTAAATGACACGGTGCCTTTTGGCTGGACAATGGAAGAAATTAAAATTAAAACCGAGGTTGGACAAAAAAATAAAGTTATTGAAAATTTGGCAAAAATATTAAAAGATGAAAATGCTGATGTTTTGGATATCGATGGATTGAGAGTTAATCGTAAGCAGGGTTGGTGGCTTATTAGGGCTTCGCAAACCAGCGATGCTTTAACAATTAAATGTGAAGGCGTTGATGAAACTGGGCGAGAAAAAATGCTTGCCGAGATTAATAAATATTTGATTCAGGCAAGCGATGGTGTTATGAAAATATCATAAACCTTTGAGTGTATTTAATTTTGTTTCTATTTGTTGTTTAATGTTTTTACATTTTTCGTTATTTAAGATTTTTTTAATAAGCCTATCGTTTGCAAAAAAATCGTTGTGCCCATCATAATCATTGCAAAAGCTAGCATAACAAACAGCCAAACCTTTAGTCGATTTTGAAGAATCTGCACCCGAACAGTTGTATAATTCTATAAGTTTAGGTAGGCAATCAAAATTAAAAGCTTTATTAGTTAAAATTTCAGAAACCGCCAAATCTTCTAAAATATTTTCTATTATAAAATAATCAAAATTATTAGTATTGCTGTTTTTAATACCATCGCAATATGTTTTAGTGTTTTTTAATCCATTTAAGCCCAACCTTTCCAGCTCTTGATTGTTATCAAAATCTGCATCCACAATAGCAAATGCTTTTTGATGTTTTTCTAATATGTTATTACATTTACGAAAAACTTGTTCTTTTGAGCCACCCAGATTAAATGTTGCATCACAAATAGTAAAACCGTCTTTATTAAATTTTTCAGAAACTTCAAATAAATTATGAAAAAATCTTAAATCACTAACACCTTCAACAAAAACACTAATAGCCATATAAATCCAGCTAAATCATTCTGCTTGGATCCAAAGGGCTTGCATAGCCATCTAATTCTTTTTGCAAATCATCAAAATTCAACACAGATGCACATTTTTTGTTATCCTTGTCAAATAAATTTATAAAACTAAAATTATTTTGTAATTCTTGTTTTTCAATTTCTGCTAAAAAGTTTTTAGCGTATTCACGAGAGTGGGTTGTTATAAAAAGCTGAGTATTGTATTTTATAGAAGCATTAATCGTTGATTTTATTACGGTTTTATGTGCATCAAAATGCAAACCATTTTCTGCTTCATCAATACCAAGAACATTATCTTTGTTTACGGCACATAAAAAACCCGATATAACAGATCTTTTTAGTCCGTATCCAAACCAACCAAAAGGTTTAAAATTTTCATCTCCAAAAAAAACATTCATCAATTCAGCTTCGCTACCCCTAATGTGTGTTGCATTTGGTTCAAATTTTTTTATAATATTGTTAAAAATTTCTTTTTCAATCAAAGTTTTCTCGTTAATTGTTTTGCCAATATAATAGCTTAGTTCTTGCCATTCTTTTTCTCCACCAACATATTGTATAGCTTTGCCAAACATAATATTTTGTTTAATTCCATTGTTTATATCTGCAAAATGCTGTCTCATTAAATCTGGTCTTATCGTTATTTTATCGTTAATAAAAACATTGTTAAATGCTGTTATTAGAAGTTTATCTAATTGGCCCCAACTAAATCGCTTAGGTAATAAATTTTCAATAATTGTACATAAAGTATTGTTTATTGTTTCTTGCTCTTGATTATTATGCGCCAACAAATCAACGGCTCTAAGCAACCAAGTTTTGCCTGTTGAATTTGCCCCAAAAACTATATTTATTTTTTTTAAACCAGATATTTTAATGTCTTCAAAACAGCCAAAATTTTGAATATGTAAATCATTAATATGTTTGTCTGGTTTTTCTGGCATTCTAAAAAATATTAATATTTGCATTTAAAATACAGTAATATTATTAAAAATCAATATTTTTTTATAACAAAATGCAACCGCTAGGAATTTACATACATTATCCGTTTTGCTTGGCTCTTTGCCCTTATTGCGATTTTAATAGTTTTGTAAAGGACGACACAAACGAAGATGCAATTGTGGATAAATATTTGGTTGAACTTGCGGGTTATAAGACAAAAATTTTGCAAAACAAACAAGTTGCATCGATTTATTTTGGCGGAGGCACCCCATCCCTTATGCACCCAAAAAGTGTGCAAAAAATAATAGATTTTATTGCCAATAATTTTGTTATTGCCAAAAATATAGAAATAACCTTGGAGGCAAACCCAACATCTGTTGAAAATAAAAAATTGCAAGATTTTAAACAAGCCGGAATAAACAGGGTTTCGGTTGGAATTCAGGCGTTAAACGACACTGATTTGCAATTTTTGGGTCGTAAACACAGCGCAACAGAGGCAATAAAAGCAATTGAGCTTGCGGGTTCAATTTTTGATGAATTTAGCTTTGATTTAATATACGCCAGACACAATAACCACAAACTTGATGATTGGAAAAATGAGTTAAAACAAGCAATTTCTATGGCAGGAAACCATTTATCGCTTTATAGTTTGACAATCGAAAAAGGGACAGATTTTTTTGCACAAAACATAAAAGGTACTTTGCCAATTGCAAAACCAGAGCAATCCGAGGAAATGTATTTTGAAACAATAGATATTATGCAGCAAAACGGTTTTGAACGGTATGAGATTTCGAATTTTGCTAAAAATAATAAAAAATCAAAACATAATATGCTTTATTGGCAAGTTCACGATTATTTAGGGGTAGGGCCGGGTGCACACGGCAGAATTTTTTATAAAAATGGAGAGAGGATACAGACAATGACACAGCACAAAACACAAAAATGGCTTGATTGCGATGAGTTACAAATTGAACAAAAAATATCGCAAAACGAACAAATTTGTGAAATTTTAATGATGGGATTAAGAATTGTTGACGGAATTGATATAGTTGATATAAAAAATAGATTAAATATAGATTTATTCAAAAATATAAATATGGATTTATTGCAAAAATATCAATCTATGAATTTAATAGAATTTGATGAAACTAAAATTATACCAACAAATACAGGCATAAACCTAACCAATAGTCTAGCCAAAAAATTGTCTACCTATTAAATGTTTTCTATATTATTTTACAATAAAGTTAATAATTTTGTTTGCCACAAAAATAACCTTTTCAACCCGCAAGCTACCTATATGATTAACAACATTGTCTTCGCTTAATGCCATTTTTCTAACAAATTCCTCTGTTGCATCTTTGTTTGTTACAATTTTTGCACGCATTTTCCCATTTATTTGCACCGCAATTATGATTGTTGCTTTTTCTAGTTTTTTTATATCAAATTCTGGCCATTTTTCATTTGCAATCAAAGATTTATTACCAATTGTGCTCCATAATTCTTCTGCCAAATGAGGAATAACAGGATTTATCAAAAGACATAAGGTTTTTATTGCAAATTCGCAATCCGATTTGTCGATATGTTCCTCAATTGTGTTTGAAAACTCACGAATCCCAGAAACCATTTTGTTTAGTTGCCAATTTTCAATCGCAAATGTCACATCTTGAATTGCTTTGTGGGTTGCAACTGTTAAATCTTCGTTTGGATTTGTATTTTTTGGATTATTTACAAATTTTTGAACCAACTTATGCAATCTATTTATATATTTAAACACAGATTCTACAACCTCGGTTGACCACTCCAAATCACGCTCTGGCGGGGTATCCGACATCATAAAAAGCCTTGCGGTATCTGCCCCGTATTTATCTAAAATATTAATCGGATCAACAACATTTTTTTTTGATTTACTCATTTTTATAACCCCATGATCTTTGGCTGGCTTACCTGTTGAAACCTCAATTCCGTTTGCAACTTCGTGGGGGAAAAGCCATTTACCTTCTTCGTTTTGATATGCTCTGTGGCAAACCATTCCTTGGGTTAGCAACGCTTTAAACGGTTCGTTAAAATTTAAATACCCGCAATCTCGCAAAGCTTTTACAAAAAAACGAGCATAAAGCAAGTGCATAACAGCATGTTCTACGCCACCAATATAGTTATCAACTGGTAAAAATTTGTTGATATGCTCTTTATTAAATGCGGTTTTTTCTTGTGCGCATACATAGCGTAAAAAATACCACGAAGACTCAAAAAATGTATCAAGTGTATCAGTTTCTCGCTTTGCATTTGAGTTGCATTTTGGACATTTTGCATCGGCAAAAGTAGGGTGCTTATCAAGCGGATTACCTGCTGCTTTAAACTCAACATCCATCGGTAATTTTATAGGTAAATTCTCAGATTTTTCAGGCACAATTCCACATTTTTCACAATAAACCATAGGCACAGGGCAACCCCAATAACGCTGCCTTGAAACCCCCCAATCTCGCAGGCGATAATTTATTTTTTCTGCCCCTAAACCTTCTTCTGCAAGATATTTTATCATTGTTGTTTTTGCTTCTTCGGTTGATAAACCATTTAAAAAACCAGAATTTATTGCATATCCATTTTCTGTAAAAAGTATATTTTTAGATTTTACATTAAAATTTGATTTTTCTAGGCAATAAAAAACCTCTTCGCCAAATTTTTCAGTTTTTTGTAATCCATAACTAACAAAACCGCTTTTTTCAAGAATTTTTTGTGATGCTATATTGTTTTTGTCTGTTACGCCAACAATTTGTAATAAATTTTTATGCACCTTAAAGGCGTTATCAATTACAGCTTCACATAACTGAGTGCCGTATCCTTTGCCCCAAAATTTTGTATGTAAAGCATAGCCAACTTCTGCGATAAATGGTTGCTTTTGTTTGATATCACAGCTATCTGGGATCCTGTCACTTTTTTTATTATAAAAATTAAAAACCCCAGCTCGACCAGCAAATTCCAGCGATCCATCTTTATTTTTAAAATAAGCAATCATCATTGTAACTCCAATTTCTTGAAACCATTTTTGAAACAAAGCATAATCTTTATCAAAACCTATATCATTTGCTTTATATTCTGGATCTATATATTTAATAACCTCTGGATCGCTTTCTAAATTTATTATATCTTGTCTGTTTTGTTCTGTGCAATATTTTAAAACA
Organism: Rickettsia typhi; assembly: GCA_945876965.1. Lineage (GTDB taxonomy): Bacteria > Pseudomonadota > Alphaproteobacteria > Rickettsiales > Deianiraeaceae > CAMCQG01. The sequence continues at coordinate 10,385 of CAMCQG010000008.1, read as the reverse complement.
AAATTTTCTGTTTCAACAACAACATCTTTTTCCTTTGAAACTACTTGTTTTATTGGCAGATTATATTTTATTGCAAACTCATAGTCTCGCTCGTCGTGTGCTGGGCAGCCAAAAATTGCACCTGTTCCGTATTCCATTAAAACAAAATTAGCGATAAATACTGGAACTTTAATTTCTGGTTCTGTTTTTAAAGTAGCAAATAATCCTGTATTTATTCCAATTTTTTCCTTTGTTGCCAATTCCTCTTCCGATGTGCCTCCTTTTTTACATTCAACAATAAAATTAGCTATTTTTTCATCTGTTAATGCTAGTTTTTGTGTCAAAGGGTGATCTGGCGAAATTGCCACAAAACTAGCGCCAAAAATAGTGTCAGGTCTAGTTGTAAAAACTGTTATTTTTTCACCATATTTTAGTTCCGTAAAATAAATCTCAGCTCCGGTTGATTTTCCAATCCAATTTTGTTGCATTAATCGCACTTTTTCTGGCCAATCAGGTAAATCATTCAAGCCCTCAAGTAACTCTTCTGCATAATCAGATATCCTCAAAAACCATTGTTTTAGCTTTCGTTTTTCCACAACGGCACCACTACGCCAACCTCTACCATCAACAACTTGCTCATTCGCCAAAACCGTATTATCAACCGGATCCCAATTAACCTCGGTTTCTTTTTGATAAATTAATCCTTTATTATAAAAATCGATAAACATTTGCTGCTCGTGTTTATAATAATCTGGGTCACAAGTTGCAATTTCCATAGACCAATCATATGAAAAACCAACCTTTTGTAATTGTTTTTTCATTCTTGCAATATTTTCTTTTGTCCAAATTTCTGGATGAATTCCTCCTTCGATTGCTGCATTTTCTGCGGGCAAACCAAAAGCATCCCAGCCCATTGGATGTATAACATTAAAGCCTTGCATTTTTTTGAAACGAGCCATTACATCACCAATTGTATAATTGCGAATATGTCCCATATGTAAATTACCAGAAGGGTAGGGTAGCATTTCTAACACATAATATTTTTGTTTTTCGCTATTTTTATCAAATAAAAATGATTTTTGCAAATTCCATTCCTGTTGCCATTCTTTTTCAATATTAATAAATTTGTAATCTTGTTTTTGCTTCATAAAAATATATTTTATAGTTAATTTCTATCCAATTTATAAACATCTAACCAAGGATTATCTCTTTCAAAAATTAAATCATTAATTAAAATGCTACCAACAACACCGTTTGTCAATCCGTTTCCAGCGGTTCCTGTGATAATAAAAGTGTTATTTTGTGTTAGAGACTTGCCAATAAAAGCTAATCCATCTTCTGTGTTAACAACATTGCCAGACCACTTATAAACAATATCTCCCAAGCCCATAAAATGTTTCCTTGCCCAATCTTCAATTTCTTGCCATTTTTGATTCATATTATGAACTTTTTCAATATCTTCATCTTTTCCGCCAATAATTGCAATATTTTGTTTACCATCGTTTGCAGTTTTAAAATAATGAGAACAATTCGATAAATCAGACATCAAATCGTTAAAATAGTTATCTTTTACTGCAAATCCAAGAACAAAAGTTCGATAAATTTGTTGCCTTAAATTGTCTGCACCATAAATTGGCTTACCTGTTGCAATAACTATCTTTTCGGTCTCAACGGTTCCATCTTTGGTAAATACATAAACTTTATCGCTATTATCAATCTTTAAAACAGATGAGTTTACATAAATTTGACCACCAAGATCTAAAAAAACCCTTACAAGCCCAGCCATATATTTGCCAATATTTATTTTAGCCTGATTTTCGAAAACCATTGCTTTACCTAGTTTTTTAAAAAAATCAGATTCGGTTTCTTTTACATTCAAACCTATTTCTTTTGCTGCATTTAATTCGTTATAAAAATCTTCGTCTATACTTTTATCACCTTCGCACCAAAAACATTTACCGTACTCAAAATCACAATCTATATTTTCATCTTTTGATATTTTTTCAAGCAATTTAATCGCCGAAAAATGACTTTCAACAGCCAATTTTGCATTTTTAATACCATGATTTTTTATAATATCATGCAATCCGTCAATGGCACAAAGTAGGTGTCCACCAGTTTTAGAGGTTTCACCTGATGTTAAGTTGCCAGATTCAAGAATAACAACTTTTTTACCAGCTTTTTGCAATAAATATGCGGTTGTTAAACCAGATATACCAGAGCCAACAACACAAATATCTGCCAAAATATTATTATTTAATTCTTTTAAAGAAAAATATTGATATGTATTGTTCCAAATGGAATTATGTTTTATATTGCCTAACATATTATGCATCGAAGTTATATTATATTGATAACAAATATACAAATATATAATTTGCAATTATTTTATAAAAAATATCAAAAAAGATTTTAAAAAATAAATTGCATAATAGAAATGTAATCAAATAGGTTTGTTTGATATAATTATTTTATAAAAAAATATCAAATTATGAAAATAAATTCTCAACAAATACAACAATTTATACCAGAAATTGGTAAAAATATTTTTTCAGTTTTGTTGCACGGTGTAGACTATGGGGTTAAAATTGATATTGTAAATATGATTTGCTCTAAGTTTTTGGGGGCAGAATTTGCAAAAAATATTGTTAATTTAGATTTTTCAAGCCCAGAAGAGACATCAAAGGTTATGTTTTCTGAGCTTATGAATTACGATTTGATTCCCGTTAAAAAAGTTATCAAAATAAAATCTGCTAGCAATAAATTAACGCCATCAATTCAAAATATTGTCAACAAAATAAACGATATAAATAAAGATGTTTTAATTGTGATTATAGCCGAAGATTTGGATACAAAATCTTCTTTGCGTATATTATACGAAGCAAATGGTGCATTATGTTCAATAGGCTGCTATTCTGACACAATTGAAGATTCTATAAAAATTGCAAACAGTTTTTTAAGTGCAAATGGTATAAATTTTGATCAAAATGTGCCAAAATTTATTGCATCATGCTTTACTGGTGACCGAATGGCTTTAAAAAATGAACTTTTAAAGATTGTTCTTTTTTTGGATAAAAATGAGCAATTAACAATTGATATTTGTCAAATGATAATAGATGATTCGTTGGCCTATACGCCAGATGTTTTTTTGGATAGTATTGGGGTAGGGGACTTAAAAACTGCAATTATCGAACTTGATCGTGCAATTTTTGAAGGCAATAATTCTGTTGGAATTATTAGATTTACCGTGTTTCACTTTTTAAAACTAAAAGAAATGTTAGTTAATATTTCTTGTGGTAGCAATATTGAAAGTGAAATAATAAAAAATCGTATATTTTTTAAAAGGGTTCCAAATTATCGCAAACAATTAACAAAGCTTACAATAAAAAAAGTAAATATTGTTTTAAGTAAATTATTAAAAGTAGAAACAAAAATCAAGCAATACAGTGAAGATGTAGGTATTTCTATATTAAAATTTGAATTAAATAATTTATGACTTTACTATTATAGAAATATATAGACATATTTTGTTATAAAATTAATAATTAATATTGTGGTTTTAGTTAAAAGTTTTTTGAATCTTCTTTCCTCAGATCCTAGCCAGGAAAATAGAAAATATATGAAAGGTAAGGAAAGTGACGAAAAAACGGAAATAGAACTTAAAAAAATAGAAGCAGAACTTGATAATATCTATAAAAGAAAAAAGGAGAGGATGTTGATTTAAAAAAAGAATATCAGGCTATTATTGAAAAATTGAATTTATTGAAAAAAAATGCAAAGAATGATGACCATAACATAGAAAATCAAAAAGAAGTTCTTATAGCTCGTACTAAAAGAAGAATTCAGCGTATTGATCAGCCATATGGAATCACTCTTGAAGAAGCCAGAGCTAGATCTGTGGAAGTGTATGGGAAAAAAGAAGATAGTAATAAAGATGTGTCCGGAAGCACAGGAAGAGGTAATCAGTCAAAAGAAGAGGACATTCTTGAAAAAGCCTTTAAAGATATAGGTTTAACTAAGAAACAATTAGACGAGTTATCAAAGCAAGAACCCCAAAATTTACTGAATAAAACTTATCGCAAAATGTCCCTCCAGTACCATCCAGATAAAAATGTAGGGGTAGATGATGATCGTAGAAAAAAAATAAATGAAAAAATAAGAAATATTAATTTGGCAAAAACAGAAATAACGTGTAAAAAAAATATATCAGAAAAGGCAAAGGAAAAATTAGAAGAGGAAAAAAAAGGAGAGCCAACAAAAGAAGCAGGGAAAGAAGGGAAAGCGGTAAAAAATACAAAAGAAGCGGCGACAAAAGCAGAGAAAGAAGTGGCAGCGCAACAAAAAGTAAAAGAGATGGCAAAAAAGAACAGAAAGCAAAAAATCCAATGGATGATACCTCTTTATTCTCAGGGTCAACAACAATGCCGGCGACACAAACAAAGTCAAAAACAGTAGAAGATCCAATAAAACATAACACGCCTAATGCTGTTGATATGCAGGCATCAACAACATTAACATCGGCACCAGCACCAACACCAAACAACAAAACCGCCATAGCAGGTCGCGCGCCAAATAACATATAAAAGTAAACAAAAGATTGTTTTAAATTAAATAATAAAAAATAAAAAATAAATTGCATAATAAAAAATATACATTCAAATAAAAATGTTGCCGGATTAGCTCATTTGGTAGAGCAACTGACTTGTAATCAGTAGGTGGTCAGTTCGATTCTGACATCCGGCACCATCTCAATAACCTTATGACATATTACAAATAAGCTAATTGACTTTAAAATTTTATGAAAAATATCTTTGCACTTTGTTACATTTTGGTTGCCGTTGTTGAAATTTATGGTGCAGAATGGTGTCCTTATTGCAGAAAATCAGAAAAATTATTAAAAGATAATAAAATAGACTACATAATGCACGAGGTTTCGAATGATAGAAATGAAAGGGCTCAATTTTTGCAAAAAAAATTTAATTCATCGTTTATACCTCAAATTACCATAAAAGGTCAAAATATTGGAGGATATGATAATTTAAGAAAATTAATCGAATCCAAAGAAATACATAAAATGATTAAATCAAGATAAAACACAAAAATTAAAATATAGCAGGATCTAATTAAGCAATTCCTCGATTTACTACAAAAAAACTATAACTAAATAAGACTTTTTATATTATCTTAAATAATAAAAAATTTAGATAAAACTACCGTTTGTTGCCTTTATTTAAATTTATTTATCATAATATTTATTATGAGTAAATAATATTATGATTTTGTTGGTATGGTTTGGGTTGTTAAAAATATGATACTTTGTAAAAATTGAAAATAATATGATAACTCTTTGGGTTATCGTTTGTAAACAATATTACGATTTTATATATATAAAAATATTATACTTTATAAAATTTGTAAATAATATCATAGCTGTTCGGGTAGTTATTTTTATTATTTTTGATAAAACGCGCTGTATTAAAAATTAAAGTGGCTGATTTTTGCCATTTCAATTGCGGTGTCAGCATAAGATTCTCCAATATTAATCTTATTTATATCAGCTCTATCGATTGCATGTTGTTCGTCTTTGACTGTTAAGATACCAAAAACGATAGGAATTGAAGATATTGTTGTTAGTGTCGAGATTCCGTTTGTAACAAAATTACAAACATATTCATAATGATCGGTATCTCCTTTTATAACAGCACCTAAAACAACAACAACATCATATATTTCCTCTTCAATTGCTTTTTTTGCACAATAAACCAACTCAATTACACCGGGGCAATAAAATTGATCAAATTCTATTTTAACCATATGTTCAGAAAAATAGCTATCATACCTTTCTTTTAATCTGTTTACACAACCAAGCTCTAATTGTGATGTAATTTCGCTGTTAAATTTTGCAGTAATAATTGCTATCTTCATATATTAAATCTTTTCAAACATTCATTTTTACCTAACGCCATAACTATATCTTTAACACCAAGAGACGATGTTTTGCCAATCAAAATACTACGAAGTATTGGCCCAACAAAACCAAACTTTAAAGAATTTACTTTTAAAAAATCATCAAAATTTTGCTTAAAATCATCAATTTTTTCTAAATCTTCTATTACTTTAAATAATTTACTTTTAATATCCGCATTATTTTCAATCATTTTTATAGCATCTGCATCACGCTTTAATTCATTTTTTGTAAATAGCATCCCTAAAGCCATCAAATCGTTAATTGTATTACATTTTTTTATTTCTGATGCAATTCCCTTAATAGCACATAATTCATCATCGTCAAGTAATCTATCTGCCCTGCCCTTTATGATATCTAAAATTTCATCATCGGTCTTGGACTGTAAATATTGTAAATTAATAAAATTAAGCTTATCAAAATCAAATCTAGATGGAGAGCTACCAAGCTCGCTTACATCAAAAACTTTTGCCGCTTCATCTAAATTCATCAATTTATCAGCAGCGGTCTTACTTGCCCAACCAAGTTGCATCAGGTAACTATTAATTGCATCAGGTAAATAACCCATTTTTTCATAATCGCCAACTGCAACCGCCCCTTTTCTTTTTGATAATTTTTGCCCCTCAATGTCGTAAATCAAAGGAATATGTCCAAATTCTGGTAATTTATCGCCAATCGCATTGTATATTAAAATTTGCTTTGGAGTATTACTAACATGGTCGTCTCCCCGAATCACATGAGTAATTTTCATATCAATATCGTCACATACAACCGCTAACATATAAGTTGGTACACCATCGGAACGCAACAAAACAAAATCTTCAATTTCGCTATTATCAAATTCTATTTTACCCTTTACCAAATCATTCCACTCTGTTTTTCCAGCAGGAATTTTTAATCTTATAGTTGGCTTTATATCAGTTGGTACCTGTAAATCTCCATTTCTCCATTTGGGATTATATCGATATATTTTAGAAGAAGCCCTTTCTTTTGCAATTTGCTCCATATCATCATATGCATAATAAGCTTTACCTTGTGCAACTAATTTTTCAGCAACCTCTTTGTGTCTGCCCTGCCCTTCCATTTGATAAACAACATCTTCATCCCATTGCAATTTAAGCCAATTCATGCCCAATAAAATAGCATCTTTTGCTTCTTTTGTCGACCTCGCAACATCCGTATCTTCTATTCTTAATAAAAATTTGCCACCATTTTTTTTGGCAAATAAGTAATTAAAAAGTGCAGTTCTTGCTCCACCAATATGCAACATTCCTGTTGGAGAAGGTGCAAATCTTGTTATTATTTGTGACATTTGATTAAATATTTTAATGGTTTTATCAAAAAATATCTTTTGTTATTTTAATATTCAATATAAAAATATTTATTAATAAGCGCATAAAAACACAAGGTAAAGAAAATGATATAAAAAATGAATTCGATAAGTTTTAAAGATACTGGTAATTTTATTAGCAATATGGATGCAGCGCTATAAAAAGCTTTTTTGATAAAACTGGATACACAGAAGACATTAAAAAACAGATATAGATAGAATAGATCTCAGAATTCGCTTGAATCAAAAACACTTAAAAAAAATCATCATTGTTTTGTTTTTGTGTTTTTTTAAAAAAAGATTCATAAAATTCCTGAACATCATTATCTATAATAATATCTTTATCGCGAATTTTTTGCCCCAAAATCAAACCTTCAATTGTTTTGCAGCGACTCAATGCCACATATGTTTGTCCGTGGCAAAATGCTCCATAACCTAGATTTATCAAAATTTTTTCGAATGTCTGACCTTGGCTTTTGTGGATTGTAATTGCATAACCTAAATCAAGCGGAAATTGTGTGAACTTACCGGTTGTTTTTTTGCTCATCAAATCTTCTTTTTCGTTGTATTCATAAGAAAATTTTTGCCACTCTTCTTTTTCTACAACATAACTATTACCACCAGACAAAATTATAATTTTTGGTTTATCGGTCTTATAATCCGTTATACTTTCAACGGTACCAATCATTCCATTGTAATATCCGGCAGTTTGATTGTTTTTTGTAAACAAAACAGTTGCTCCAATTTTTAAAATAAGCTTTGCAGGGGAAGGTAGGTTGTTTTCGCCCTGTTTTGCAAAATCATCTGTCATTTTTGCTGTAAAAACAAATTCTGGTGTTTTAATTGCATCTATTCTGGTTGTATTTTGTTGATGTTTGATTGAATTTGTGCTACATAACATAATTGTATTATCTGTTTTTTCGACCCCTGCCCTATCGTTAATAGCTTTAAGATCTGAATTATTATAGCTGCCATCACGAATTTTATGCAAAATATTAATAAATTTATCATCGGATTGTCTAAAAACCTTTGTTAAAGTTAGTGTTTTAATTGAATTTTGTTCTAATAAATTTTGAAAAACCTTGGCACTAAAAAAATATCCAGTTTTATAAAATGTTTTAAAAACCTCATCTTCTTCTTTGTTTATGATTGGAGACAGTTGATATAAATCTCCGATTGCAACAACCCGAACACCACCAAATGGTTTGTGATTACGCTTTGCCATTCGCAAAATATGATCTACCGCATCAAGCAAATCAGCTCTAACCATAGATATTTCATCTATAATCATAAGATCCATTTTTGCATACAAATCTAGAGACTCTCGCTTTATTCGTAAATTACTTTGATGGATTATTCCAATTGGAAGTTTAAAAAAACTATGAATTGTTTGACCATTAACATTTATTGCAGCCAAAGCTGTTGGTGACAAAACAACATATCGTATTTTTGTCCCAGATAAACTAGAAACTAAATGCCTTAGGGCTGTTGATTTTCCTGTTCCAGCGGCACCGGTCAAAAATGTAAATTCTTGCTTACCAAGAGCTAATTTTATAAACTCATTTATCTCGTCTGTTAAAATTAGATCATTTTTTTTGGTTTGCACAAAATTATAAATTATTTTTTAGCCTCTTTTTTTAAAACCATTAGATATACACATTTCAGCAAGACTTTTTTTGTATTTTTTAATTTTTTTAACCTGTTTTTTCGCCATAACAGAAGGTTTTTCAATTTCTTTTTTAGGTTCAGAAATCGTTATTTTTTCAGCACCAACAATAACTGGGCCTGTTTCTTTTTCTACACGATAGCAACTTTTATTATTGTAATCCACCACCTCATCAGATCGTTGACACAAAATTCCATGATCGGCAGAATCTAGTGTATTGCTTATTCTTGTTGCAATTGATGGCTCTTTTTGTGTACAATTTGACAGCATTAATACTGTTAATGTTAATATTAACTTCATATCTATATATAACTTATTTTATTTAACTAAACATAAAATATTCTTTTTTATTGTCAATAATATTTAATACTTTATTATTAATTACTGTATAATACAGCTTATTATTTTAAATAAATATGGTTACCAACAAAGAAGGAGAAAAAATATTAGAACAAGATGATTACCTTATCAAGCATCTATTTTTATCAAGTAACCAAGAAGAAAATAGCGACATATTAGATAAAATCAACAATAATTCTAATTATTTATCTCAACTTAATGCAAAAAAAATTAATGATTGTGTAAAAAAAGCAATCCAGAAAATAACTATTATATGTTAACAGATGTAGATGATTGTTTGGCACCATATTTTACGCACCCTGAAAACCAAAAATACATTCATAATCCAAAAGATGGAGTAACAAGCTTGATAGGAAAAATTACAGAAGATTTGAAAGAAAAAAAAGTGCAGCCACAAATCTCCATTTTAAGTACATCACCATTATATAATCAAGATTCATATTCTAAAATTAGAGATAAGTTAAACAAAATAAATCAAAATAAAGATGTAGAACAGTTAGATTATAAATATATTAATGGATACGATGCAAAAGAACAAAATGGATATTCGATTGTTGGTTCTCTTATGGTTCATAATAAGAATAATAAAGAATATAAAGCATTTTTAGCTTTAGATTTGTTGATAAAAAACGATAATGGGAAAAACAACGATATAATGATTTTTGATAATGATTACGAGTATTGTAAAATGATTGATGTTTTTGATAAATTAAAAAAAATAGATTATGAGGAAATAAAAGAAAAAATTGAACCATTGCAAAAAAACAGAGAAGGGTTAATAAAAGTCATATCAAGTTATACAAAAGATATTGGAATAACCGAAGATGCTTTAAATGGTTTTTTAGGTAAAGAAGATAGTTATGAGGAAAATAAAAATATATCAACTTTGATATTAAGATATATTGAAGCTGCCAAGAAGATTAATAATATTGATTTTATTTGTGCTAGATCAAAATCAGGATATCAAATTATAGAAGACAATAAACTTGATGATAATATAATAAATATGGGACATGAAGATGCAATTTGGGGTTTATACCGTTATAATCAAGAGATAACTGGTAGTTCTGATTTTGATGAAATAT
>CAMCQG010000007.1 GCA_945876965.1 Rickettsia typhi | reverse complement strand
AGTTCAAATAACCTGGCCAATATTATCTCCCAAGGCAACTTTACAAATACCGGCGGAGTAATGAATTCTAATCAAGGAGACATAAACATCAACGCCAACTCTGTTTTAATTACAAATTCAGCTGACCAAAATAACCAAATACAAAACGTTAGTAAATTAACAGCAGGCAATGGAAACATAGATATTACTTCAACCAATGATCTTAATATCCAGTCTGCATACATCCAAGCATTAAAAAATATCACGCTAACATCAACAGCAGGAAGCGTTAACCTAACCCAAAATTCTTCAACCTCGCAATACCAAAGAGCATTAAAAGGTGATGGTAGTAGTAGCAGTGGAAATATAAGCGATTACAATAGTCAAACAGTTGCTAATGTAATTGAAACAGGCAGCATAGACTCAACCTCTCTTTTAATCCAAAAACAACAAAACAATGAAAAACTTGCTCAGCTTAAAATTCAGCAAACAAATTCAGATAATACTCAATCTCAAACACAAGATATTCAGAATCAGATTGATTCTTTAAACACTTCCAATACTCAAATATCTCAACAATTACAGCAAAACGCAAATACCGGCTCAATAACAATAAATTCAGCTAAAGATGTTAATATTTTAGCATCACAAAACCAAACTTCAAATAGTTATTCTTTCAATGCATCATCTTTTGCAGGGACTACATCAAATGAAGAGGTGTTGAAATCTGCAACAACGGTATCACCACTTCTTTCGTCAAATAATATTGATATTAATGCTAATGGTGGTAATGGTAATATTAACCTTCTATCTGCTATTTTAACAGGCGAAGGTAATTTAAACCTAAACGGTAATGTTAATATGCAATCACTACAAGATTCTTATTATTCATATTCTCATCACGAATTAACTTCAATGAATATTGGTGCTTTAATAGCCGAACTTCTTGCTGCTGTGGTAATCGGTGCGCTAACAGGAGGTGTTGGTGCATTTGCTATTGCTTCATTAACTGTTGGTACAGAAATGGCTGCAATGGCCAGTATTGTTATAGCAAGTGCAACAATTGAAGGTGCCGTAATGGGTGGCGCAGTTGCAGGGGCTGGTATATTAATCGGAGCAGGAATTGAGGCTGCAATAGATGCAAGAAACGGTGGAGTAGCAGCAACTACTGCTATGCAATCTGGAAGCAGAAATGAAACAATTGCAGAGTATAATGCAAGTAATGGGGGTAGTTTATTGTTTGGAGGGAATGTAAATACAACACATAATGCAAACATCGATTCTTCAACAAGTATTTCTTCTGCAAACCTTAACCAAACAGCTCAAACCAACGAATCAGCTTTATATCAAGAAAAACACGAAGCAGTTGATCCAAACTGGGGTGGATTAATGACCACTGCTGTGATAATTGGCGTTACCGCTGGGGTTACTGAGGCTGGGGTTGGTCCACTATTAAATGGTATATCAAAAACCCCGGTATTAGAATATTTAAGTTCAGCTGATAATTTTATAAAACATAGCTATCTTAATATAGGCGGTCTCTATCCAGGTGTTGGGTTTACAACAAGAACAGCAATAGAGTCTGCAGTACCAAGTCCTGATGAATTAGTTAAAAATCCAAACAATTAAGCTAATAAATATATGAATAAGTTTGTAATAATTATGTTAACTTTGTTTTTAAATGGATGTATGTTTATTTTTGACAGAAGCCATCCAAAGTTAGATATATTGATAGAAAAAGACAATTGCAAAACAGAGATATCGTGGATAAATTTTTTGAGAGTATATAGTAGGAAAAAATGCATAGATAGATTAAACGAAAACTATAATCACAAACTGTATTTAAACCGTAATGATTGGTTCTGTCAGAATATAGTGTCCGCATATCAAACCTCTTGGCAAAAGCTAGACCAACAAATAATAGCTAAAGCTAAAGCGGAAAACAAACCATTACCAGAAGACTTCAAAACCGCAGAAGAAATATTCGCAGAATATCCAAACCCTTGTCAGAATGATGATAATTTTTTAAAACAAATTGATGAATATAATACAAAACAAAAAACTCAATAAAAAAATGTCACTTGTTAGTCTTGATCTCTAAAAATTATATTTTAGTAGCATATTAATTGTTATTCTCATCACACAAAATACTTAAAAACTCATCGCCATATCTTTCCAACTTAGCATTACCAACGCCAGAGATAGTTAAAAGGTCTGTTAAAGTTTTAGGTTTTTTCTTTGCCATTTCGATTAGAGTAGTATCGTGGAATATAACATAAGGTGGTAGGTTGTGTTTTTTTGCCAATTCTAGACGCTTTGCTTTTAAGTTATTAAATAGCATTTGTTCTGCTGGGGTTTCTAGAGAGAATTTTATTGGGGTGGTTTCTTGGGGTTTTTTAGAGGATTTTGTTTTATCTGTTTTTGATATATCTGAATTATCTATTGTTTCTGATTTGCTTAGCTTATTTGATTTCAATACAGTCTGTGACTTATTGTCTTCTTTTTCCTCTGGGTCATGCCTTAGGTAAATAGTTGATTTTATTGCTGTTTTATAATTATCACTTAGTTTAATTCCGCCGTGGTGTTCCATATCCACGATTAACAATCCCATTGAAACTAGTTGTCTAAAAACTGATCTCCATTGTTTTTCGGTTAGCTCTTTGCCTATTCCGAATGTTGTTAGATTATGGTGGTTAAATTGCTTCATTTTATCTGTGGTTTTACCGATAAGGTTATCAATAACATGTCCTGCACCGAATCTTTGTCCTGTTCTGTAAACTGCAGATATTGCTTTTTGAGCTAATATTGTTCCATCGAAAGTATTGGTTGGAGTTAGGCAGTTATCACAGTTGTTACAGCTGTAATGATTTTGGGTATGATTATTATTAGTATCGCTCTGAGCTTCATTTTTATCTTTATCGTTATCAGTATTATTACCGCTATTACTGTTGCCAACAATATCATCCTCCTGGGCAACTATCTTCTCACCAAAATATTCCAGCAAAACCTTTCTTCTACAATTAGTTGTTTCGCAAAAACCTAATAGAGCTGATACTTTTCTGCTTTCTAACCTTTTGCGTTTGTCTTCGGCTTCTGAATTTTTTACTAAGCTCCAGAGTAGTGCTACATCTTGTAAACCATAAAGCATTAATACTTCTGAGGGTAGACCATCTCTTCCTGCTCTGCCTGTTTCTTGATAATAACTTTCAATTGATTTAGGCATATCCAAATGAATCACGAAACGTACGTCTGGTTTATCAATTCCCATTCCAAAGGCTATTGTGGCTACCATTATGGATGAGTCGGTTTTTAGGAATGTGTCTTGATTTTTTGATCTTATAGATTTATCTAAACCTGCGTGGTATGGTAGGGCTGTAAAACCTTTTGACAATAAAAACTCTGTTGTTTTTTCTACCTTGTTTCTTGACATGCAATAAATTATACCTGCTTCGTCTTGGTGTTGTTTTAAGAAATGAAGTAACTGGGTGTTAGAGTTTTCTTTAGGTGTTATATTATAACAAATATTCGGTCTATCAAAACTTGAAATAAATACTTGGCTGTTTTCTAAATAGAGTTTTTCTAAAATCTCATTTCTTGTTGGTACGTCTGCTGTTGCTGTTAATGCGATTCTAGGTGCTAAAGGAAAAAGTTCAGCTAACTTTCCAAGCAATAAATACTCTGGTCTAAAATCATGACCCCAACCAGAAATACAATGTGCTTCGTCTATGGCAAATAGTGAAATTTTAATGTTTGATAATAGGTTTAAAAACTCTTCCTGCATTAGTCTTTCAGGGGCTATGTAAAGTAAATCAAGTGTACCGTTTCTTATCATATCTTGCGTTTGCAAAATATCTTTATATTCCATTGAAGAATTTAGACTTTCTGCTTTAACCCCACATTGTTTTAAGCTATTTACTTGGTCTTGCATTAGTGCAATAAGTGGAGATATAACAATGCAAAGCCCATTCATACACAATGCCGGAACTTGATAACACAAAGATTTGCCTGCTCCTGTAGGCATTAAAACTAACGCATTATTTCCTGAAATTATATGATTTATTATATTTTCTTGCTGCCCACGAAAGTTGTCAAAACCGAATGTTGATTTTAGAACTTCGTGTGGTGTTGACATTGTTAATAGTTATCAAATAGTAAAAATAAGAGTAGTAATCCTATATCATAGCCAGCTACCGTTTTTATTATTAACTATTTTGTCTTCTAAAATATCAAGTGATAAATAATAAATGTAATAGCTAATAAATAACCTTGTTTTTAGTGTATTTTTAGCTTTTTTAGTTTAACTGTATTTAATTTATTGTTTACCACTATGTCAATCAATTTAGCAAACAAACCCCATCCTCTATACGTAGACAAATACGAAATCTACGAAAGGTTTCAAGATGGAATAGAAGAATATTTATGCATAATATACGTTACTCATCATCGGGATGAAACGATAAGCGTTAGCAGTACTCACATTAAAAACTCCGATGAAAGAGACGATTACCACAAACAAATGGAATTGTATTTTAAAGAAATTGCAAAGGGAAAGCATCTTCCTATTACCCTTGATAGTCTTGATACAATATATTCTACAAAGTATAAATACAAAGTTATAAAAGATACCGAGCTTTTATCTACAGATTTTATTCACATATGCCATTATGATGCAGAAAAGAAAGTTGGTAAATACCTTGGGTTTTTAACCGCTTATTTGAGAAAAGGCTTTACTGTTTATACAGAAGGTTATTTTTTATATGACGATGAACATAAAACACATGAAACAAACTTTAAAAAAGAATCATCGTTTATACATGGTCAGGATAATTATTATTATCTTGAAAGAGAATTTGGTAACGAGCTTTATAAAACCAAACGAGAAATTATTACAATAGAAGAAATGAATAAGTATAATTTAAACAGCACTAGAGTTAGCTTGTTTTTTAAGCCAAAGTTTAAGCGTAAATTTGCTATTGATTATCATCCATCGTTTAAGTTTGAGTGAGAATAAGAAGACATCCAGTATCTATTTAACACAGGTACTGGATGTCGTATAATAATAAGGCGAGTCGTTCTAAAATTATAATAATACACTTATCTCTCTTCCATTGCAATCTCGATAAATTTCTGAATTCTATCCTTAATAGCAACAGACGGCATTGAAGCTAAGAATTGATAAAAACCTCTGACATACTTGATGTTTTCATGGGTAATGTATTTATTCATGTGTACATCGTTAGTCCAATCAAGTATTTGAGGGTGGTTGTTTTGGTCTTGAGATAAAAGAGATATTCGTTTTATAAACTTTAATAGGCTATCCTTTATTTTCTCATCTTTTATATCGTTGATACAGTTTATTATTTCTTCTGTGATTACTTTTGCCATTTTTTAGTTAAATTAATTAAAATTGAATTTATTTGAACTGTAGATTATCTATGAAGCCATAGAATTAGCTCCCAAAACTTCTTTCAAAATAACTCCGCTGTTTTCAGCTTTCCAATCCTTTAAACCATTAGAATTATAACCCAAACAAAACGATGATGCTTGGCTTGGGCTTTTGAAAACAATATCCTCTGCTAGCACAAAAGTATCAGGGTACTGTTCGTCTTCTGTGAGCTGAGTATTTTTTAACAAATCATCTCTCTTGGAATTATCTTTAAGTTTGGTTTGTTTAGATATTCTGGAATCTTTTAATATGGTAAAATTGCCATTAGAATCAATAAAACCTTTGGCTAAAGCTTTTTTGCTCTTACAAATAAAGACTTGAGAAGATATATCTTGAGGTGTGACATTCTCACATACTTCAGATACATCTTCCGACATTAGATACTTTTCAACAACATTAGGCTCATCTTTAACTTTAAACAACGCAGTAACAGACTCTTTAATCGACATATAAAAAACATTAAATTTACTAATAAAAAACACTAAAACTGTTGTAGCTCTAGGTTTTCGTTAATCAAGTTGTTTCTTGCTATAGTTGAAAGAAATAGTTACTGCGATGCTTATAAGTGTTTACAACGAGTATAAAGGTCTATATCTCGCTATCATTATTTTCTTCCATTTCTTCTCTTAGTTCGGTTAGTATTTTACCATCATATTCAAAATACATAAAACCGTTGACATTGCTGTAGTTTGCACCACTTTCGTTAAGTAACTTTTTAGCAAGTTTTGAAACAGAAAACAATTCATCATTGTACATAACTTTTCCACTATCTGCGTCTGCAACGGTGCATTGTTTTTCTCTGTCTCGAGTGTAAACAAGTTCTGAACCTACTGGAATATTTAGTTTTTCAAAAGAGAACTTTTCTCTGCGCTCCTTGGCTTCTATCATTTCTTTAGCTACTTTGCTAATTTTAGTTTCATCAACTTTAGAGCCTTCTTCGTCAATTGATATTCCTTCCAAACCCGAAATTGGTTCTCCGCCAGTAAGTTTTAGGGCTGAAACCACACGTTCAGGTTCTACTTTAAAGAACTCTCTATTTTTACGAACTCGTTGGTCTTTAAAAACATCGTGTGCTAACTTTTCAACAGATTCGTAGTCTTCAACTCTTATTGCAAAGTGGCATGTGAATGGAATTGGTAAGCCTGTTTTATCAAGCTCTCGCATTCTATCTTGTACATTTTCTTTTTGTGTTATGCCGATTTTAACTAAATTTGGCATGCAGTCGTTTGTAAGTATGTATACAATACCTTTTTCTTTCATAGACGGAATAAATAAAGTTAGTGAAATAAGTGATAAATTGAGTTAGATTGGGGGGTAGAATTACATTAAAAATAGAACGTAAAAAGCTACAAGTTTTGTATCTCCAAGGCCGTCTATTTTATCGTGAATTTCATCTAAAGTGATAATTTTAGAACCTGATGGATTTTTAACAACTTTGCCATCAAGTTTTGCTAAAGTGCTACCACTGGCATTTTTTATAGTCATTCCATCAATGCTACCAACTTTACTGCCAGAATGATTTTTGATTGTTTTGCTGTCTGAATCTAGTTTAGCTATTTTTTTTCTGGATTTATCCATAAAGTCTTTGCCGTCAAAAATGAAGTCTGCCATAAAAACCAAGTTTAATTAATAAATAAATTTAACTATGGTGTCAGGAGTTTAGTAACACTCTAAAATCTAGTGCTCATCCTATTCATGCCAGAAGCACTGTTGTATTCAGATGAACCCCTGACATGCAGGAGTCCGATTCTGATTGAAGTTTGGACAATATTACCGATTTTAGGGTGTTACTAGCACCATCAACCAAGGTTTACTAAAATGCTTATTCTCTAAAAGTAAAGAGGATTTTGAAAAGGGAAAAGTATTGTTAATGCTGGTATTCTTTAATTGAGATACCAATTCATACAGAATAGTGCAATATTATTCAGTCTTATTGATGTAAGGATATTCCGATTGCTTTATCTGTTCTTATTCTATTTATTGATTGATCTTGGTATATAGATATGATTTTAAGTCTTCATTCTTTCCAGATTTTGAATCATAATATACAAACTTGTCTCCATCTTGCCAACAGTAAAGTAGCGTACCGAGGTCTGGATTTTTTTGAATTTTTTGTAGATAAGTTTTTAGTTCTGATGTTATTTTATGATACCCAATGCAAATTAGATTAGAATTTTGATCAAGAATGTGATTATATTCCAGTAACTGACCAATAGAATAACGCAAACAATACCAGTCTGATTTTTCGACTTTGATTTCAATGATTGTGTTTTGATCTAAAAAATAGACATCAATTTCTCTTGTAATTACGTTATTACTTATTTTTTTGTTTTCTTTTATATCAAATTCTTTCAAGTATTTAACTAGATCGGATTGTATGGCATTATGTATTTCTCGTCTTTCCTGTTCTGTTAAGTTCATTTTATCTTTTAGTAGAGTTTGCAATGGTATGCCTGGTTCGGTAAATAGTATATCATATACATCATTCCATTTATTGCCAAAGTCGTTTATTTTATTAATAATAAAAGCATTTACATCTTGATAATCTTCTTTATTTGCATCATAATACCATTCCTTGTATTCATTATAATGCCATCTGTTTAAATATCTCCAAATGAAATCCCAACAACCATCTGTTGTATATCCTGTTTTAGATATAATGTTAGCACTAAGTGGTGGAATAGCAAAAGACTTATCTTTATAATCCCATAGATGAAACAATATTTCATTACATGCTCCAAGCACAAAATGAGTAGCGATGCAATTTCCTCCTTTTATTCCGTGTCCACGAAAATTCATTCTCACATCTTGATTTTCCTTATTTACATCATTTGCAATATCATCAAAAGTTGTTGTTTTGTTATAATTTTTAATTAAAAATTGTAATGTTTTCTCAATGGCTACTTTGACTTTTAGTTCTCGCTCTGGATTGCTTTTTGCATTTTTAATAAAACTATATTCAGAATTGTTAAATATATTATCAAAGGTTGTCATACAAAAAAATTTTATTTTATCCAACTAAAGTAGAATATTCGCAATAAAAAGCAATTTGAGAATCTCGATTGTTTTTTATAGATTTTGTATGAGAAATGAGTTTATCTTTTATTTAAATTAGTATCCGCTATGGATTTTAACTATATTAAGAATTCCAAAATTATAAACGATAAACCGTCTTATTCATTAGATTTATCAGAAATTGAAAAATGCTATAATGGTAGAGTAATTTTAAATATTACAAATACAAATTATAGCTTAAAGGAGGAATGTCAAAATGTGTTACAGAATGTTAGTTTATTTTTAGGGGAATGCAATGCGGTAATGTTGCAATTGAAAAAAAGTATGCCGAATGAAGTTAACATTATAAATAACAAACCACTTGGATTACAAAGAGTTGTATTGATGCTATATCAAAAATTAGAGATAAAAATTGAAGAACTACTCTTACTTCTAAACAACGGCTATTGTGAGGGTTCTTTTTTACAATATAGATGTATTTTAGAAACCATTGCTATTGCTTTGTTTTTGTATCACAAATTTGATACAGATCAGCAGATTGTTGAAAGATTTGTAGAATATGGAAATATAGAAAAATATCATAAAAATAACCATATTCACCTTAGCGAACAACTATATTCATTAGAAAATAATATCATCAAAGATAGTGATCTTTCTATTAAAGTAGATGAATTAAAAAGTAAATTTGGCGATCATTTTGTGGATCGTAAAACATTTGGCTGGTGTGATAACAATAAAAAAGAAAGGTATTCCATGGATGTACAAGAAGGCAAAAAATCTATTCTGGAAGAAGTCGGTTTATTAGGTTTTTATCCTATGTATATTAAATCTTCACAAGAGGTTCATTTATCAACGCTAAGTATTTTTGAGGCAGAAAATTATAGAATTCATGATATTAAAAATTATTATCCAGTATTGATAAGTTCGGTACATCATCTTTGGCAAGCTACAAGTCTGCTGCTTTTGTTACAAGAAGCCAACAAACATCAGTTTCAAAAATTAGAATATGTTAAAGACCGTATTTTAGATTTAATAGCAAAAAAATAGCTTAGCAATTGTTTTTTTAATCTGTATTATTATCAATTTTATTAACCCGCTCAACCTCAGCCTCAGTTAGCAAAACAAAAAAATTCTTTAGGTTGTTGTAAAATTCAGCTAAGTCTTGGTTTGTGTATTGTAAGTTATTTTTATCAAAATACTCGGCAACTTTTTTAAGCTTTGTATTTGAAACGGAATTATCTAGCATTCAACTTTTTTAAATCAATACAGCAACAAACCTTTCGGCTAGGTTGTATATAATGAGTTGGTTGAGGATTCTGACCCTATTTCAAAAAAAAGTTGATATTATGTTTTACATCATATACATGATGTGTATTCCAATATAGAATTGGACAATTTAGTTATACGTAGCTAGTGCGAAATTCTTCTACTGATCTAATTTCAAATGGTTCTGTTGGGTTAATACAAAGTTCTTACCCAAGTAAAATAGCAAAGTAGTTTTTGTGTTATTTATTTTTTTAAGAGTAACTCTCAAAAAACAATCCCACCTCTTTTGAATACCTTGTATTTAGTATTATTGCCAACCATTTAATAAATTTGATTTTATCGGAATCATTGGCGTTAAAGGTTTTATTTGTATCGTTGCTATCTTCTGAATTGTCATTAAAGCCAGTAAAATCAGCCATAGTATCTGCATCAAAGTTGATATTGCTAGTTCGGAATTCGGTACCATTGCGGAGCCAAATAGGTCTTTCACCGCATTTTAGCACTTCATCAAATGGTTTAACCACGGTAAATACTAGGGTTTTGCCACTTAGAAAAAAGTTCGAAAATAACAATTTCACAATGGCTCTTTTTTTATCCTGTTTCGAACTTTTAAATACTTCATAGGCACGAGAGGCGATATCTAGTATAGTTGAGACAGTAACTTCAAATTCTGCATCATCGCTTTCAAGAAATTCTATTTCTTTTTTGATATTTTCTTTCTTAATTTTTCTTTCTTAATTTCAGTTCTTTTTTCTTTTTCAAGATCGGTTTCCGCTTCGCCTCTTTTATAAGCATACCCTAAAATATCTCCGAATATATCATTTAGGGAGTCTGTTTGCAGTTGCTCTTTGTTTTTAGGATAGTTTGTAAAAGATTATTCCAGCGAGTGAAAATAATTTTTTTTGAAAACGTGCATTATCAAACAAACTACTCATACCTTCAACAACACACTTAATAATTTCAACACTTCAAGTAACTCTTCTTTTGTTGCCATATCTGCAAATTCTGCATTTATTTCTTTTCAATACAAACTTTTAATGCTATCCGCAAGAACAACACCGCCGATTTTATCATTATTGATTTTTACTTCAAACGGATAACCTTTTGCTTTACTCGTTATCGGAACGGCAAGCATAAGTCCGTGTTTGTTGTATTTTTGTGGTGAAAGCACAAGTGTGGTCGTCTCTTCATTATTTTTTTACCTACCTGTGGATTGAAATCAAGCCAGATTAAGTCGCCTTTGGGTGGAATATACTTTTTCATACTCTATCACATTACCAAATCTCCTGCCTAACTACTTCATCGCCTGTTGACCCATCCTCCTCGCTTGAATGTTTATTCTTACTCGTGATTTTTGAAAGTAGAGTCATTAGATAGAGTCATTAGATTCAAGTCTTGTGATAAATCAAAGAATGGATTACTTTCAGATTCTAATATAATCTTATTGCCATCAAGTGAAATTTTGATTTGTGAGCCATCGTGAAGTTTGAGTGCGTCGGCGACTTTCTTTGGAATGCAGACACCTAGGCTATTGCCCAAGTTTTAACTTCTGTTGCCCGATTGTTGTTTTCATGCATTTTTTATTAATCACATATTTAATGTAAGTCAATACAATTATATACTAAAAGTCAAGATAATTTTGCACAGCTATTAAGTGAATCTATCAATTCAAGATTAATAATCTACTCGAATTCACATTCATAATACTGGTAGGTTTTACAGCAATATCTTTATTTCCCTCTTTCTTGTAACGATAAAGATTCTCTGGGTATATTTTTGCTATTGTTTTAAAATCTGGCACTTCCTTTGAATAAACTTTATTATCATATAGAAGTTTAAAAATTCCAGAAACATATCTATCTATAATTATAATTTGATTTGCTTTTTCTCTTGCTATGTTTTTAAAAATTTCTTTTTTAACACTATTTGGCAAGGCTGATGCAAGATGTAAAATATCTGTCTTAATCTTACCTTTTGAATATGAAACCTCTTTACCATCGGCGTGGGTAAACGAAAAGTCTTGAATATTAATAATTCCAGCTTTTGCGATTATTTTAAGAAATGCTTTTGCTTTTCTAAGCTGAACTTTATCAATATCAATTAAATTAATTTTAGCGCCTGTTAGAATATTTATTGATATACCGCTTAAAGGAAAACCAGCCCCAACAAATGTTACATATTTGTTTTTTAAGTTTTGTAAATGACCTTTGAAGTTTTCAATTTTAACATCATTTTTGCTATATTTATCAAGATTATTCACCATTTCCAATTCATTTGCAGTCAGCACAAAATAATTCTTTAAATACACAAAAGAATATCCTTCTTTGATTTTCATTAAATTTTGTAAGCTATCTATTTTTTCCTGTAATGAGCTGTGTGTTGTTTTTTGAATTTTATTTTTAGAGTAGTATTTGATAAAATCATCAACAGCCTTATTTTCCATTTGCTCTTCTGCAAGTATTGATAAATCCCTGAGTACAGTATCGCATTGCTCTTTCTTTATATCACCTAAAATTACCTCTGTTTCATTTTTTGAATATTCTTTAGTTGTTAAATCAACAAACTTACCAAGCTCGGCATTCACCTTTTCAGAAGGAGCTAAAGGATGTTTTTCTGTATATTTATAATCTCTTGCAAATTCAACATCGCTTTTAAATTCTTTACAAATTTTTATAAATGATTCAGATTTATTGTTTGTTGTTTCAGACCCATCTTTATTTTGGTTACAAGATGATAAGAAAATAAGTAAAATTAGATATTTAATTAATTGTTTTGATGTGTGTTGCATTTTATTTAAAATAATAACATATCTTATAATATATTTATAAAATAAATAATTTGCAATATGAAAAAGAGAATATTTCAAATTGATTTGATTCGTGGGTTTGTTATTTTTTTAATGACAATTGATCATATTGTTCATTGTAATCCATTTATTAAAATGCTTTCCGATCCAATAGACATAGCAAATTCATCAAAAATTCTTATAATTTTAAGATTAATAGGGCATCTGTGTGCACCAACATTTGTATTATTATGCGGCGTTTCCGCTTATATCAAACAACAAAATACATCATATGATATATCAAAATCAATTATCAAACGCGGGTTATTATTAATGCTAATGGAATTTACGATTGTGACGTTCGGATGGACATTGGCAATAAATCCATATAAAATATTTTTACAAGTAATTTTTGCAATAGGGATATCACTTATTGCACTTGGAATTATGATTAGATATTTTAACAGGTGGACAATTTTATATATTTCATGTAGTTTAATTCTTATAGATAATCTTGTTACATTTTTGAATATACCAAAGCCAGATAATCAAGTGTTACGAGTTTTATGGGCAGTGTTTCATGAAAAAACAGTATTTTGGTTATTTAATAATTCAATATTTATAAGAAATACATACCCTGTTCTTTCTTGGGTCGGTGTGATTGGAATTGGATATTTTTTAGGTGATATATATTATAAAAATTATATTAATAAAATAAAAAAGCTTACGATTACATCCGCTTGCATATTATTGACAGGATTTTTAACCAGATATTATATAAATTTTGGGGAAAAATCAGAATATATTGAATATATAGATACTTTGAACAATATTTTATCATTCTTAAACTTTACAAAATATCCACCCTCATTGATATTTTTAACGACTTTTTGCTCTATTGCGATTTTATTATTGAATTTTGCATTTATATTTCAGCTCAGAAATAAATTTTTTGAATTCTTGGGAAGAAATAGTATGAAATATTATGTAATACATATTTATGTTATTACTGTATTTTACAAAATACTACAACATCTAAATTAACTGCACAGCTGTGCAACTTTGCTTTTTCTGCGCCACCAAGCACAACCTCACTCCTTCCGTCATCGGGCGGTTCATTGTAGGCAAAATATCGTCTTGTTTGTTTCAAAATATGTTGAAAGAGGGGAGCCAAATAGGGCTTTCACCACATTTTAGCACTTCATCAAAGGGTTTAACCACGGTAAATACTAGTTTTTTACCTGTTAATTAGAGTTTTGAAAAAACACAAAATTTATAATTTCTCTCTTTTCATAATTTTTCGACCACGAATTAGCGGCGTAGCCAAACTAGAAAAATATCATCAAGTCTTGAAGCCAGCTGAAACGCCGTAATTACTGCGTTTTTAAAGTTTTTGTCTGCTTTTTTGTTTGCAAAGATGGGCCGCGTTATACTCCTATTCAAAAGTGCGTCAAGAAGTCTATTTTGTTTTTGTTCTTCGGATTTAATTCTATTTTTAATATCACTTATTTTGATTTTCAAGCTTATTATGTCATTTCATTTTTATATAAATCCAAAAACAGTCTTATAAATTTTCTTCTTTTTTTACCACTAAGTCCAATACAATATGTATAAAAATTCTTCTGCCGAGGTATTAACATTTCTAATATATGTTTTGGATCTTTATTTATCAATTTATTTTCAAGATCTTGTTTTAAATTTTTGTTATATTCGCAAATTTCATTTGACCATTTATAATAAATCTCTTTTATTTGCCTAAATATTAAATAACTATCATATTTACAAAAATATATTATATTCCGAGATTTATAAGAATAAATCTCAACATTATTTAATATTTTGCATATGTGAGTCACAATTTCAACCTCATGTCTTTTTGGTGTATTATCAATGTAATAAAGTTTGTCAATTTTTTTTATTTCGTTCACAAAAAGAGAATCAAATCCACTGCTTAAGAAATGCTTAATTGCTGGGGATGTTTTTTTATTGTCTACCAAATGACATTCTCTTAGAGATTGAAATATATCAAATTCGTAATAATCATTAAAAGGGATAAAAATATCAATATTATTAACAACTAAAGCTATTTCTTCTTTTTGTTACTTGATAAATATCTGTTTCTAATTTTAATATTTAAAACTAACTAAAAATAAAGCCCAGCTCCATAGAAAATATATTATCTCCGTGTACATCTAAATGTGCAGGTAAGATGGTTTTTTCTAAATGCCTATCATTCAACCTTGGGCTTTTATAGGTTAGGGCATATACAATTATTAAATTTTTTGTAATTTGATAACCAACATCTATACCTGTTTTTATGAATATTTCTGCTGGCAAAGATTGGTGTTTTATAGTTAAAATTGTTGCATCATAGTTTATGGTCCATTTATCGTTTATTGGAATATTAACGCCCCCGCCAAGATTGTAGTGAACCCCCATTCCGCCATGCGATAATGTGCCGTTGTCTATTTCTTGAGCCAATGCCAAACCTGCAATTAAATAGGGCTGAAACATGTATTTTCTTGTTATATAATAATTTATATCAGCATAAATTTCTGGATACTGCCTTATATTTCCATTTTGTAGGCTATCAAAAGAGCCATCATATGTTATTGGTGAAAAAGAGTGATCGTATCCACCAATTAAAACAAGATTATCATATGAATAACCTGCAAATGCCGAAAGTGAATTGCCAGCTGTATTTATATCTTCTTTTCCTTCGCCACGATAGGCATCATAAAAATTTATAGCTGTGCTAAATCCAAAAAATGGGGATCCAGAATCTTTTAAATGGCTTTGTGGTAATATATCTATGTTACCACTAGCTTTGGCCACATTGGGTATAAAAAATAGAAATATAACCAATAAAGGCATTATCGAGGGGTATTATTAGTTTATAAATATTGGATATATGTAAACCATTAAATAATATAAAATATAAAATGCAATATATATATTAATTACTAATATTTTCTAATTATAATATGAACAATTAATAATCTGTTTTATTATTTTATTATATTTATAGCAATAAGATTATCAAATGTACTGTATTGAAGTTTTATTTTTGTATAAAAAAAGAATCAATTTGTTGTTCTGCAATTCGCTGTAAATTTGTGTCGTTTTTCAAATAAGATGTATACCAATCAAAAGATAGATCTATGGCTTGTAAATTTGTCATAAGCGGTTTCCATCCAATTTGTTGTTTTATAAACGAATTATCAAGAGTAAGTAAACCAGCTTCATGCAGATCGTTTGGATCTATTTTTGTTATAACATTTAATTGTGGTAATTTTTGTTTAGCAATTTGGGCAATTTCTGAAACCGTTAAAGGGCTCATATTATCTGGTGCAATATTATAATTTAGATCAAAATTATCATTTTCGTATATCTTTTTTGCAATCATCATATATCCGTTCAAGATATCGATAACATGTTGCCAAGGACGAACCGCATCAGGTTTTCTAACTATAAATTCACTACCATATTTTATAGAATGCACAATTGAAGGCAAAAGTCTTGATTCGCCAAAATCTCCACCGCCAACAACATTTCCGCCCCTAGCATTTGCCATTTGTACCCCGCGTTTTTTAAAAAAACTATTACGATACGAATCGGCCAAAATTTCAACAGCAGCTTTGCTTGCCGAATATGGATCGTGTCCCCCAAGTTGGTCGTTTTCGCGATAGGGATAACACCACTCTTTATTTTTATAGCATTTATCGGTTGTAATATTAACAATTGTGCGTAAATTTTTAAGATTTTTTGTTGCCTCAAAAACATTTAAAGTACCCATAACATTTGTTTTCCAAGTTTCAATAGGGTCTTTATACGATCGCAAAACAATTGGTTGTGCTGCCAAATGAAATATAATATCTGGATTATGATTTTCTATTGTTTTTTGTAATAAATCAAGGTCATCCAAATCACCAATTATACTTTTAATTTTTTTATCAATTTCAAATATTTTATACGAAGAATCCCAATCCGATGGTTCTTTTGCAAAGCCCACAACATCAGCCCCAAATTTAGCTAAAATTAAAGCAAGCCAAGATCCTTTAAAGCCTGTGTGACCCGTTAAAAAAACCTTCTTTTTGTTAAAAAAATTTTGCATATAAATATTATTTAAATGAACATCTATAACAATTATGATTATAGATGTCAATAATTATTGACAATTATATCATTTAAAAAAATAGGTTAAATATAAATGTATTATATTGTATGAAATTATTATTATTGTTATTATTAATAACAGGCTGCAACAAGTTCAAAGAAACATTCAAAGATGTAGAAATTGAAGATAGTTATCCAATTAGCAGAGAATATCAATTGACAAGCAGACAAGGTAATTTTAACTCATTAAAAGCTGATTTTGATATTAAAATACCTGATTTTTTAAATAAAAAAAAGAAAACAGAAAAAGAAATTGAAAAGCCAGAAAAAAAAGATCAAACTTGTGATATTTTTATTGTTGCACTTGATTATATAAGTGAAAAATATCCAATCAAACAAATTGAAACCAAAGAAAAAATAATTATTACAGAAGTTTTAACCGATCAAATAACAATTTTTGCAACAGACATAGATAGCTTTAAAGTAAACAGTCAAAATAAAGAATTAGCAGATGAAATAAAGCAAAATATTTTATTAAAATGCTCAATCTTGTGATGTTATTTTGTAATTATCGTGGTTGCTAAAAATTGTTTCTAATATTTTTAAATTCATTTGATGCCCTGATTTGTGGCATTCAAAATATCCATTTATATGATAACCAGATAAGTAAAAATCACCTATACAGTCTAAAATTTTATGTCTAATAGGCTCATTTGAATATCTTAATTGTTCTTTATTTTCTATTTTATCGTCATTTATAATCAAGGCATTTAGCTTGCTACCACCAGTTGCCAAGCCTTTTGATTGTAAATAATTAACTTGTTCAATTGGCGAAAATGTTCTTGCTCTTGCAATATCATATTTAAAATTATTTTTAGATGAATCAAAGCAAAAATTTATATTTGGCAACAATTTATGATTTGCCTCCGATTCGTAATAAAAATCAACTTTTAAACTTTTATATGGCTTAACATATATTATTTTATCTCCATCTTTATATTCAATATTTCTAATAATATCTAATGTTTTAAAAGATTCTTCTTGCAAAAAAATACCAGCAGATTCAATTAAAAACAAAAAATATTCTGCAGAACCATCCATGATCGGCATTTCTTCGCTATCTATTTTAATTACGATATTTGTAATATTTAAAAACCATAATGCAGACATTAAATGCTCTATTGTATTAACGGATGCACCATTGTTGTTTATGATTGTTGTTGAAAAACCTTTGCTAACGATATTTGGATATTGTGCCAAAATTTCACCATTTTCTAAATCTGTTCTAATAAATTTAATTCCCGAATTAATATCGGCTGGCAAAAGTTGTAAATTGACTTTTTTACCAGAATGTACACCAACTCCGCTACAATTAATTTCTGTTTCGATCGTTCTTTGGTGTGACATTGATATAAAAATTATTTTTAATTAATTATATTAATATAAAATTAATTGCAATATAAATTTTATGGATTATAAAGACATTGATTTAACATAATATACATGAAAGAACTGAATGTGTCACCATATGATAAAGGCACACACTATAACGCTGCTGTGTACAATCAGAAAATATCGACAGAGAGGCAAAAAGAATTACAGGTACAGCAAGGGAAAAAACAGGCACAAGATAAAATTAGTTCAGATATTGCCTCGCTTGAATATATGTCGATAGCTAACAAGCGTAATGAAAAATTTTCTGGCAGCCTGATAAATATCATAAATGCAAATCAAGAAAAAGATGGTGACGCTGGTCTTAATAAAATAAAAAATGCTTTGCTTGGTGGTCAAAAAGTATTAGATTTATCTGAAAAAATTAAATTTGTTGATGAAAAAGGGCAAACTCAAGAGTATAGCGTTGAAGATTTGGCAACAGATAATAAGTTTACTACATTGTCTGATGTTGCACAGCAAAATTTTCTCAAAAATTTTTCCGATCCAGATCGTGGAAAATCAGATGCTCGTTTAAAGTTTGATAAAGCAAAAAAATGGTTTTTAGCTGGATTTGGAGTAGTTGGAATTGGTGCCGGCTTAACTGGGACTCTTTTGGCAATAAATGCATCGCTTGGTGCTGCAGCCTTTTTGACCGCAGCCACAGCTTCTTCGATGGGTATAGGTCTTGCAGTTATTGGTGCAATAGGTCTTGTTATTGGTGTTGCATTTTTTGTAAATAAAATTGCATCATATGTTAAAAATTCTAAAATATCCAAAAAAAATGTGAATGTAAGAAAAAAAATAAACGATTTATCTACAAGTGTTCATAAGGACAAAGAAGAAGTTCGGTCTAAATTAGAAGAGTTAAAAAAAGGTATACCCAAAGAAACTTTAAAAAACATGAACACAAAAAGTGCAGCAGCAGATGCGGCAAAAAAAATCGAAAATAAAACAAAAGACAATCTAAAAACAGACGATAGAAACGAACCAATAAACAATACAAATAAAGGTATCCAAGCCGATAATCAAAGCAAAATAATGAAGCAACAGAAATTTGCCAATGAAGCACGGACAGAATCGTATATTAAAAAAGAAGAAAATAATAAAGAAAATGATCAAAATTTAACTCAAGCTAAATAATAAATAAAAAAACTTGCATATAGAATATAATGTTTTTTATCAATTATAAATAATTTATAAGTTGTTTTATGTCAAAAAAAAAAGATAACATAGTTACGCCAAAAGCTTTTATAAAATATGATGATTTAGCTGGAGAGCTTGATATTTTATCAAAATATATTGGTATTTTTGCAAAAATTGCAGGTAAAACAATAGTTATTAAATGTGGCAATGGAGTTTTGACCAATAGAGAAGCGATGTATTCTATGGCAAAAGATATTGCTGTTTTGCAAAGCAGTGGGGTTAGAGTTATTGTTGTTCATGGTGGTGGTGCTAAAATAGGTGAAATGCTTAAAATTGTTGGTGGATTAGAAAAATTTATAGATGGCGAACGAGTTATAGATGAGGCACATTTTCATATTATAGAAATGGTTTTAAAGGGCAGTATTGCACCCCATATTGTTAGCGATATTAATCATGTTGGCGGGGTTGCAATTAGTATTTCTGGTAGGGATAATAATTTTATCAAAACAGATAAAATGCGTAGAATAAAAAAAGATCCGGGGTCTGAAATTGAAAGAATTGTTGAGCTTGGTTTGGTTGGTGAGCCAATTTCTATGGATTTAAATTTTTTAGATACAATTTTTGAAAATGGAATGGTTCCGGTTATTAGCCCAATTGGAATAAATGATATTG
This sequence comes from Rickettsia typhi, assembly GCA_945876965.1. Classification (GTDB taxonomy): domain Bacteria; phylum Pseudomonadota; class Alphaproteobacteria; order Rickettsiales; family Deianiraeaceae; genus CAMCQG01. Next base: position 26,493 of record CAMCQG010000007.1, on the reverse strand, counting down.
GCAAAGCATATGTTATGAATGCCGATGTTTTAGCTGGCTTTATTGCTGAGCAAACGCAGGCTGATTTATTGCTTTTTTTAACAGATTTTGATGGAATTTCAAACACAGAAGGTAATATTCTAAATAAAATATCATCAGAAAAACTTAAAATATTAATAGATAGCGATGCTGTTCATCAGGAATTAAAAATTAAAGCTATTAGTTCAATTAATGCTTTAAAAAATGGTGTCGGATCTTGTTCTATTGTCAACGGCAACGAACATCATATTACTTTGATAGATTTACTAAAAGATGAAGGAGTTGGAACTGTTATATTTAAAAATATGGCAAACGATGTAAAGTCATTTTTTCCGATTGTTTGATAAATAGGGGGGCAATATCAAAATATATTTATAATTTTATTTATATATGTTGACAATAGTATTTAATACAACCTTAATTATTTAAGTTAAAATAAATAATCTAATTTAATATGATAAAAAGATACAAAATAAAATTCTTGGGGGGGCGACAAAAAAATAAAAAAAGCTTTTACTTTGGTTGAGCTTTCGGTCGTTATTGTTATAATATCAATTATGCTTTCAACTGTTTTGGTGTCTAGGTCTTTGATTAATTCTGCAAAAATAAATAAAATATACGAAGAATATCGCACTTTCAACAATTCTATTAAAATGTTTTATGATACATATGATTGTAATGCAGGAGATTGCAAAGCTGATCAAATTGCCGATTTGGTTGCAGCATCGGCTGGCGGTATGTCGCCAAACACTGTTGCTGGTGGAACATGTTTTATCGATAATGCAGCCACCAACGGCTCTTTTGTAGGCCTTAAAACAAATCTTATTGAATCTACAACCAAGCGTAGTTGCCAATTTATAGAGTTGCAACTTGCTGGTTTTATAACGGGCATTGATCCAAGATATACTACTTTGACCGATTCTGTTGCTGGCAAAAATATCCCATATGCTAAATTTGATAAAATTGGAGCTTGGGATTTTAGATATATTGCCAGTGGCGGATATGTTGCCGTAAGTGGCTCATATGTGTTTCCGCAAGAATTGACTTTTATTTCTTCATCTATAAACAGGCATCAATTGACGCTTGTAGGGGGCAAATACAACTACTGGCAATAATTATGATTTGTATCAAAATTCTGGTGTATCATGTGGCACAAATTCTTGTGATTCAATTCAAAAATATGGATTAACAGCATCTGTAACGCAAAAATTAGATAGTAAGTTTGATGATGGTCTACCATATGCCGGTAATATTGTGGGAGGCAGAAATGCTGCAGAATGGGGTAATAGTAAAACTTCGTGCAACAATGTTGTTACACCTTCGACGATTAATGCAAATATAACATCTAGTGTTTTATATTTGAATAGTAATTCAATTCTCAATGGCTGTCTTGTCTCTTTTATGGTTGACTTGCCAAGTTCTTAATATAGTTTTTATTATCAAAATATATTTATAATTTTATATTTTTTGGAAAAAAATAAACAATAAAAAATTGTCACAAAAAAGTGGATTTATGTTGTTCTAAAATGATAAAAAATTTAATAAACAATAGATACTTAAAGCTATTATTGTAAAAAATGATATAATGATTATTTTTATAATAATAAAATCTCTTTTTTACCTATAAATCAGCTTCGCCTTATTAAAAAGAGAAGCTGAATATTTTTAATTTATTGGCTTTCTGGATCCAGCTCCAAATCTACCTTCATTTTTGTTGCCATGTAAACCACCGTTAAATGGTTTTTTGGCTTTATAAAACTTTTTTATAGGTTTTTCCTCTCCAACTTTTACTTCTTCGGCACGAGGTTTAAATGTTTTAAAGGGTTTTTTACCTATGTTACCAAATCTGCTTTTAGATTTTGCACGATCGTTAGGATACTCCTTATCTCTTGCTCTGCCTCCTGGGTTTGCAATTGGCTTAACCTCCATAACACATCCGCTTGGTAGCGTTCCAAGATTATATTTGCCATAGTTCATGCGAATCAATCTATTGACCTGTAAACCAAAATATTCCATAACATTACGAATTTCTCTGTTTTTACCTTCGTATAATGTAACTTTTAGCCATTTATTTGCAGATTCTTCTTTACCTTCTTTTTCTTCTTCAACAAAAATACTACCGTATTGAACCCCACTGATCTCGATTCCATTTTTTAAATTTTGCAATTGCGACATATTGTAATCACCAAAAACTCTCACACGATATTGCCTTTGAACCCCTGTTGCAGGAAGCTCCATCATTCTTGCAAAATCACCGTTATTGGTAAGTAACATCAAGCCTTCACTATTAAAATCTAGCCTTCCAACGGTTATTAATTTACCTAATTTTGATGGAATAATTTCAAAAATTGTTTGTCTTCCTTGGGGATCGTTATTGCTAACAATATATCCTTTTGGTTTATTAAATATATATACTTTTAAAGGAATTCTTTTGTTTGGAATTATTCTATTATTTACATGTATTTCGTCTTCAAAAGTAACTTTTAAAGACATATCATTAACAACAACATTATTAACTTTTATTTTACCTTCTGTAATAAGCTTTGTAACTTGCTCTTTTGGAACACCCATTAAATCTGCAATTTTTTTCTCAACCCTAACACCATCTTCTACCTCATGTTTTGGTTTTCTAAAAGCATGGCTTTGAGGATCCCTTTCTGTTCTATGATTTTTTCCGCCAACACGATGACTATTTGGATGCCTTTCTGATCTATCAACATGGTTATGACCATCTTTATGATGCCTCTCATATGAGTTATTTTTTTTTGCTGCATGAGGAACATCAATCTTCACGCTTTTTATGTCACCAACATCTTCAAATTTTTTATCAATTTCGCTCATTTTTTTTATTAAATAAAATTTTTAGTATAAGAATTAAAAAAGAAATCTTTTTGTTTTTTGTTTATAACAATTTCGTATTCTAAATTTTGCGATTTAGCATAATCAATTGCTGCATTTTGTGATTCAAAGATTAGAGGCTTGTTAAAAGATACACCCCCAATGCTACCTGTTGCATTATTAACAAATTTTTGGTTATTATCGAATTTTAGAATCCATTCCTGATTAACGACCGCATGATACTGGCCTATATTTTCTGTTTTTTTGTAAATCAATGCTATCATTGTAATGAAAAATCAGTAAAGAATTTTTTTATAGCTTTTTGTTTATTTTTAACAATAAAACAGCCAGCATTTGTGTATCCTTTTTTTATTAAATCAAAACGCCTTATATCTGGCGCTACCAAAACAAATGTTATTAATAATAGAATCTTTAATACAATGCCAAAAAAACTATGCCCCACTGAAATAGATGCAATAGTTACAACAAAAGAAGAAATTGCCAGCATTGCACACCTTTGTTTTATTGCAATAATTAATGCTAAAAATGGAAAATAATACGGCAAATAAAACCCATGTTTTATGGCGTAAACAGAGTTGATAATTATATGATTATCTTGTTTTTTATAGAAAATTTCGAAAACTTTCATAACACATTATACTAATATAAATATAATAATGATTTGTTTTTGTTAAAAGTCAACTTTCTAATTTTTTAAAAAAAGTGAGGCGGTGACCAAATGCCACCACCACTAAACAATACCTATAAATATGTATTGCTAAAAAACAGCTTGTCTATGTTATTATACGATACAATCATAGATATCAATAAAAATAAAAAGCAAGCTATTTTTCAATTATAATTATAATTTTTTGATAAGCTTCAAATAGCTCTTTTTCTGTGATACAATAAGGGGGCATTAGATACAAAACATTTCCGCTTGGTCTTAATATTAAGCCTTGTTCTCGCCCCAGTTGTTTAATTTTTTTATTTATATCGCTGCCATATCCAGCATTTAATTTTAAAGTAATGGCCGCAATATCACCTATAACACGAGGTTTTTCTATAAAATCAAATTTTTTGCATAACATTTTCATACCCTCTAAATGTACTGTTTCGAGTTTTTTAATATGATCTAATGTGTTTTCTTTTGTAAACAATTCTAAGCTGGCAATTGAGGCAGAGCAGCAAATTGGATTACCCATATAGGAGTGTCCGTGCATAAAAATTTTAGCAGGATCCTGACTAACAAAAGCATTATAAATTTTATCATTGCATACTGTTGCCCCAATAGGCAAAACCCCCCCGGATAAACCTTTCGACATACAAATAATATCTGGCGAATCATTTAAATGATGCATTGCAAACATTTTTCCAGTTCTACCAAAGCCAGTCATGACTTCATCAAAAATTATAATAACATTATTTTTGCGAGCAATTTTCATAACTTCATTTAAAAATTGTGGCCTACACATCCTCATGCCAACCGATCCTTGAACTAACGGCTCAAAAATAAATGCTATTATTTCATCTGCATTTTCTGCAAAATATTTATCTATAATTTTTAAATATTCAAATTCTTTTTTATCAATCTCTACATCTTCAATATAGGTTTCTGGGTATGGTAAAAAATCTGTTTTTATTAATAAATCATTAAATAAATCAAAAAAACCAGACGAAGCACCGGCAGACATAGCTCCAAATGTTTCGCCATGATAACTACCCACAAATGATACAAATTTTTTTCTTTTTTCACCTAAATTAACATGATATTGATATGCCATTTTCATAGCAATTTCAACACTTGTCGCACCATTATCTGCAAAAAATACATGTTCCAATCCTCCGCCTAAAATATCGCATAACATTTTAGCTAAATTAATTGCAGGATCGTGGGTAAAGTCTGCAAACATTATATGACACAATGAGTCAACTTGTTTTTTGATAGCGGCAGCAATAAAAGGATGTGAGTGTCCGTGCAAAACAACCCACCAAGATGAAATTAAATCGGCATATTTGTTGCCATTTTTATCAATAACATACAATCCTTTTGCATCAACAATATTTAAATTTTCAATTGTATTTGGCAAAACGGAAAACGGGTGCCAAACATGTTTATCACTGGACATATCTAATATTTATAATTTTTTTTAATTCTTGCCAATATCTTGGGAATGATTTGTTAACAACTTGAGCATTTTTAATTAAGATTTTTCTTTGTGTGCCTAGCAATGAAAATGCCATAGCAACACGATGATCTTCGTGTGTTTCAATCTCGATGATATCTTTATTATTGAATGTTTGGCCATAAATTATAATACTATTTTTTGTTGTTTCGCATTTAATGCCAAATTTTGCCAATTCCTGTTTTGATACCTCAATTCTATCGCATTCTTTATTTTTTAAAGTTGAAAGACCTAATATTGTCGTTTTTTTTCTTATAATTGCAGCCAAGACCATAGCTGTCATTGCTGTGTCGGGCATTTGTTCCATATTGATTTCTTTGTAGCTAAAATTTTTCAAAATATTTATAAATTTTGCATCACCCTGTATAGAATTATGATTAATATTGTTAATTTTTATATTATTTTGTAATAATTTTTGAGCACCCAAAAAATATGAAGCAGACGAACAATCTCCTTCAACGATATAATTTTGTGCCCGATATTCCTGATTTTTTATTGTATATTTTTTATAATTATCGTTCACAACAACAATTCCAAAATTTTTCATTATATCTATTGTTATGTCTATATAAGATTTTGAAACCTGATTACCTTCAACATTTATAATAATTCCATCTGGTAATCTTGGGGCAACCATAAGTAGTGCTGATATAAATTGACTACTTATTTCTCCGCTTATATTTACTGTATTTATTATATTTTTATCTCCATAAATTGTAACTGGTAGTGATCCTTCTATTTTATTATATTCAATTTTTGCCCCCATGTTTTTTATTGCAAATACAAGATCGTTGATTGGTCGAGTGAGTATTTTGCTATCTCCGGTTATTTTTATATTTTGATTTATTAAAATAGAAAGTCCAGTTAAAAATCTACTTGTTGTTCCAGCAATTCCGCAAAACAATTCTTTGTTTATAATGTTTTTAAAAACACCATTATTTCCCTCTATAATTAAAAAATCATTATTATCAATAATATTTACGCCTAAATTTTGCAGTGCCAAAATCATATATTTTGTATCATCGCTGCGTAGTAAATTGGATATTTTTGATGTTCCGTTAGAAATAGATGCTATTAAAATTGCACGATTTGTGTAACTTTTTGAGCCAAGTATGTTAATTGTTACATCATTTGATTCTATTTTTGGAGAAATTATAAGATTGTATTTTTCCATATAATTTATAATAAAAAGACCCATCATTTAGATGGGTCAAATTATCAAGTGCTATGAATTAATTATTACTTAGTAATAATTAAAACAGCTCTTCTATTTTGCTGATAGGCAGATTCATTATCACCTTCAACTGCTGGTTTAGATTTACCATAGCTTACAGTTTTAATGTTTTTAGCAGAAACACCAGATTTAATAAGATCTTTTTTTACAGAATCAGCTCTTTTATGACCAAGTGCCATATTATATTCAGAAGTACCACGATCATCACAGTGACCTTCAACTATAACAGCTTTATTTTGTATAAATTTAGATTGAGCATCGATAACAGCTTTTGCCTCCTTTACTAATTCAGAAGAATCATATGCAAAAAACACTCTATCAGGAATAGTAGATTTTGAAGATGGATCTAAATCCATTGCATTTGAAGATGATGCAATAGAGTTTGCATTTTGACCCATAGCCTCATTAGCACTGTTTGTTGATTCGTTTTCTTCTTTTTTAGAATTACAAGCAAACAATGTAGTTGTAATCAATGCTGTAACAACAACCTTCTTTAAGTTAGCGTTTAACATAAAAGTAATAAATAAGTTAATAAAAATTAGAACAAATAAAAAATATCTTATAAAAAATAAAAAGCAAGCTTTTATTATACAGCATTATCTGCCGCCAATTTAGCAGCTTCTTTTGCGGCTTCTTTTATTGCTAAATCTTTTGCCTTTTTCTTTTCTGCAAGCTCAGTTTGTAATTTCTTTTTATCTTCTGCAATTGTTTTTTTAGATACACCAATGTATTTAGCGTTAGCAGTTTTTTTAGAGAATTTTTCAAAACCAGAAATATTCAATATTTTCATAAATCTAATAATAGAGTCTGTTGGTATAGCACCAACACTAAGCCAATATTTAAGTCTATCTGATTCTAAAATAATACGATCTTTATCTTGGTCGTTTTTTAAAGGATGGTAATGGCCAATTTTTTCTATAAATTTACCAGTTTGTTTTCGAGAAGATTCGATAACAACGATACTATAATGTGGTGCCGCTTTTCTACCACCTCGTGCAAGTCTAATTTTTGTAGCCATAATTTAACTATATATTTTGAAATATAAATATATATCTAAGCATAATTTTTTAAATGCAAGCTTTTTATATCATAAAAACTTTAACAAATTTACCAATCGCTAAACTCTTTTCTGGATTACTATATTTTATATTAAATATGATTTTTATTTTACATCCAACGCCAGCAATTATATGTGCTGGCCCCGTATCAATACTTATGCATTCTGTAGCTTTTCTGGCTATTGAAGCAACCTCATTTAGATTGGTTTGCCCTGATAGATCTATATAATCGTGTTTATAAAGCTTTTTAATGTCATCTATTGTTTGCTTGTCTATCATTGAACCAATAAATACTGGTGTAATACCGCGTTCAAAAAATAAATTACATTCGTTTGCAAACCCTTCTGGTGTCCATTTCTTAGCTTCGCCACGCAAGCTACAACCAGCCACAATCAATGCAAAATTTTGCGGTAAATTAAATTTTTCAATATCCGATTTCATAAAATCTAAACATGGATAATCCTGATAATTTAAATCTTGTAATTGTTCTTTAAAGATTTTAAATGCTGATATTTTTCTATCACATTGTTTGGGAATTGTGCTCAAAAGAGGCAATTTATTAAAAAATTTTAATAAATTAAAATATCTAGCTGTTCTACCAGAATGCTGCAAATCGTATATCTTATCGTATCTTGCGATTTGTTTTAAAGTTTTATAATATTGTATTGGGTTTATTTTTGGATAATAATCGACTATTACATCATCAAAAAATGGCATTTGTTTTGCAAATCCAACAAAAGATTGCTTAGTCATTAAAACTATTTTTTGTCCTATATGTTTTTCTCTTATGCAACGAAAAGCTTCCGTTGCCTGAATAATATCCCCCAATGCTCCATGCTTTATAATCAAAATCATAAAATAATTTTAATAAATGATAAATTATTAATTTTATTATTTATTTTTAATATATATTCACCGTATTCATCTATCATAACTTTTCCAACCGGAATATCAGGCATTATAACCCCTCCGTCGCTTGATGTAAAAGCAATTTCATTATTTATAATGTTATTTACATCGGTATAATTTATACTCATTTCATCTTGGTATCCTTTGCCAAAGGCAATACCTCTTGTGAAAGACTTGGATGTAACTATTGGAATTTTAAAGGAAAAATCGTTTATAAGCTGTATTTTAATGTTATCTTTGTTGTCGACTGCTGAATAATTCTGTACAATCCGCCCAACCAGCCCAAACTCATTTATTACTATTGAATTTTGTTTAATTTCTATATTTTGCTTGCCAGAAAGAGAACAAATGAGCATTTTTTTTGCCCCATTTAAATAAAACAATACATTGCAAATAGCAAAATTTTTTATTTTTGAGGTGCCTGAATCTGATATTTTTTTTAACTCATTTAATTTTAATAATTCTCTTTCTTGCACAACAATATTGTTTCTTAGTAGCATATTTTCGCGCTCTAATGTTTCATAAAACGATATATTTTTGGATATATCTATATTTTTTATATATGAAAAAAAAGTTTCTATTTTTATAATTTTGTTTTGCAAAAAATTAACAGATGGCATTGTTAAATTGAATATTATGTTTTGCGATGCATTATAAAAATTTGGTTTTGATAGCTGTAAAGCTAAAAATAAAAATATAATAGTATAAAAAAATATATATTTAAGTGTGTGAAAATAAAGATTATTATCGGTATTTAATGAGTACATATTTTAATAAACCTGTTTTAATTGTTCGATATTTTCAATTTGTTTCTTGCTAGTTTTATCTTCTTCTGGGGTATCATTTGTTTTAATATTTTTTTTGTTTTCTGTTATTTTATACAAATCTTTATTTTCATATGTACCACGGTCCATTTCCTCGTTAAAATTATCTGATGCATCCTGTGTCATGTTTTCGCTATGAAAACTATAATAATTAATAAAATCTTTTGTCATTTCTTTTGTCATTGGCATAATTTTATTTGTTTCTAAATATTTAATAATAGCAATGTTCATAACTGGTCTTTTTTTATCATATTCACTTAAATTAAAGTAATCTTTACTAGCTATTATATCATTATCTTCGTGTGGTTTTTCGTAGTCATCAACCATAGATTTGTAATTAAGTATATATGAATCTATTATATCTTTAATTTCTTTTGTATTTTTATCGTTACTGTATTCAATTCTTTTGTTTGTATTAATTGCGTCATCTCTACTTATCAAAGAGTTATTTAGTTGCTTATTATTCAATTCTTTTGTTAATAAAGATATATTATCTTGTGTATAAAACCTTTTATTGTAGCCATACTCGCTATTATAATTGGAATTACTGCTGGTTTTTGTTCTATATCTATCTATATATCCTATTGAGCAACTTTGGAGACATAAAATTATAACCAGTAAACTACTTATATTCATCTGGCAACAATTTTTTTATTTCTGCTTTGACGATATTGTTCACAAGAGAAGCTAAATTATCATTCAACCAAACCTTAACATGTTCCCTAATAACCGGTGCAACCAAAGACACAAGCGTTATATCTTGTACTTGCTGTTGTACATTTTGTTTTTGTGTAGCGTTTGCTGTTGCTAATAATTCGCCAATATAATTTTGAGTTTGCTGCTTAACAGAATCATTAATTAAATTATAGTCATTTTTATGCTGACTTTCTGGTCTGTCCATTGGATTTGCTTTTTGTGGCTCATAATCGCTAGAATCATCATATGTTTTTTTCTCTAGACCAATTTTTGCATTATTGGTTATAATGTCATCAATTTCATCGTGCTCATCTTCTGTTTCGTAAACTTCCTCCTCGATTTCATCAGTCTCTTCTTCAGCTACTTCCTCCTCGATTTCATCAGTCTCTTCTTCAGCTACTTCCTCCTCGATTTCATCGGTCTCTTCTTCAGCTATTTCATCTTCTGTTTCATAAACTTCCTCCTCGATTTCATCAGTCTCTTCTTCAGCTATTTCATCTTCTACCATATTATCGTCTTCATGCATATCAATATCATCGTTTTCTTTTGCGTTAATTGACTGTGGATTTGTTTGATACTGTATAACTTTGCCCGCTGGACTTCTCAATTTTTCTCTGATGTTTTTTAGAACCTCTTCTTCGTTATCGCCATATGTTTCATTGTTATTCAATTGTGATTCTTGGGCTTTTTGAGCTGGCTTTTTCTTGAATAAAAACATTGTATAAAAAAATTAAAACAAGTATAATAAAAATAAAAATATAATGAAATAAAATTAAAAGCAAGAGAAAAATAAACTTGCTTTTAATAAAGTATAAATCATTGTTGCTTTATAAAGAGTTGCACAATAAGCTATATATCTGCCCATGAGGATCATATCAAAAATGTATCAAAAAGCATCAAATATTGCAATATTAATCACGATATTTAAATTTTTATTACTATCATTTTCACTTATATATGTAGATAGATTCAACTCTGATATGATTGAAAATATATATTGGGGGCAGGAATGGCAAAATGGATACTATAAGCATCCACCAATGTTTGCTTGGGTTGCAGAAATTTGGATGCAAATTTTTAATAATAATGTCTATTGTTATCATTTGTTGACGGCATTTATTTTTAGCGTTAATACTTGGTTATGTTTTTTGCTTTTTAGAAAAATAATAGATGAAAAAAAAGCAATTATAGCAATTATTTTAATGGAAGGCATAGTTTATTCTAATTTTGTAAATATTTGTTTTAATGCCAATACTTTGTTGTTTGTATTTCATCCACTTATCTGCTTATTTGCATATAAAATAACAGAAAAAGATGGCGATAAAATAAAAAATTGGCTTATTTTTGGTATTTTGGCAGGATTATGTATGCTCACAAAATATTCATCTGGATTAGTTATTTTGGGTTGCGGATTATATATTTTATATGTTCGTAAATTTTCTATATTTTGTAATACTGGTTTTTATTTGGGGTCAATAATTTCATTGTGTATTTTTGCACCACACATAAACTGGATAATTTCTAATAATTGGCTACCGCTACACTATATTTCTGATCAGCAAGAGCGAAGTTATGGTTTTTTTCAAAGCAGGCTTGTATATACATATGAATTATTTTTAGCGTTGCTATTAAATTCTATACCATTTATTCTTGCTATATTATGCGTCATAAAAAAACCAATATTTAATAAAGTTAAAATTGGTGATAATAATAGTGTATTTTTATTATTATTGAATATTATTCCATTTTTTTTAATGACAATATTTGGCGGTGTTTGGGTTAAAGATCAGTGGATGATTGCGCATGTGTTTTTGATGCCATGTTTGTTTTTATGGTTTATTAATTGTGATTTAACAAAAAAAAGATTAATTGCTTGCATTGGTGTAATATTTTTGTTTTTTATTGGCGTTACAATGTATTTGATTGTTGTTTATAAAAATAGTCCTAAATTCGCAGATACATTATATAATATTCCCGTTAAAAGTCAGCGAGACACCTATCTTTATTTGGCTAAAATTGTTGATCAAGACTGGCAAAGTCTTTATAATGAAAAACCAAAATATATTTGCAGCGATGAAAATATAGCTGGTGGGATAGCTATGTATTCAAGGGAACATAATGTGTTGCATGTTATTCCAAATTGTAATTTGTATATTAGCAGATGGATAAATGCAGAAGATTTGTATAATAAAGGATTAGTTGTTATATCTAAAAATAACGATATTAATCACAAACAATCAACATATATTGAGGTAAAAAATAACAAACAATATAAGGTTTTTGAAATGTTTGATAAACCAAAGCATACCAAATCAGTTGCGATAAATAGCAGTGATGATAGATTATTTATTCATTTTTATAAAAAATAATTATGGCTTTTATTTTTTCTTCGGACAATTTAAATTTAGCAAAACAGATTATCGCAAGATATCCTGAGGGAAGACAAAAATCGGCTGTTTTGCCTTTGTTACATTTAGCTCAAAAACAAAATAATAATTATATTTCTGATGATATTATAATTTATATTGCTGATTTTTTACAAACCCCTGTGGTTAAAATAAAAGAAGTTGTATCATTTTATACAATGTTTAATCAAAAACCGATTGGTAAATATTTAATTCAAATTTGTAGCACCCTACCTTGTATGCTTAGAAACAGTGAAGAGCTAGAAAAAGTTTGCGAAAGTCATCTTGGTATTAAAGTTGGCGAAACAACAAAAGATAATTTATTTACCTTTGTTAAGTTAGAATGCTTAGGGGATTGCTCTAATGCTCCAGTTGTGCAAATTAATGATGATTATTACGATAATTTAGATGGTGATAGGTTTATCAAGCTATTGGATAGTCTAAAACAGGCAAATATTTGAGTTTGCCAAATACTATCAGATATAGTTTCGACAACTTTACCAACATTTTGATGTGCATGAATTATACTAAGTGGAAATAAATTGCTGACAATTGCAAAGTGTGCTGTGTTCTTATTACCAGAAAACATTATAACATCACCAATTTTTATTGAATCGTTATTTATTTTTATACAATATTTTTGCACAATATCTAAAATTTTATCCAAATCTAAATGATTATAGCTGCCAAATTCTAAATATTCATATGGCTTAATATCTATACAACATTCATTTAAGATTCCAATTATTAAACCAATGCAATCACACCCATATTTTGTATATCCGCCGATAACAAAAGGTGTTCCAATCCAATTTTTAGCAATATTTATCATAAAAAATAAATTGTATCACAAAATTAAGCTGTCAATTTTGGAAGCACATTATAAAAAGTTGCAATTGAATTGTTTGTTGAATCGTTGACCATTTCTGCATTATTGAATTCTTGGTTTGTGATGGATGATAAATTTTTAATAAAAGGTAGCGATTTATTTACCGCAATGGGAACAATATCGTTAATTGTTGGGTCCGCAGCAAAACATGATTGCGACATTTCCGTATATGATAAATTATTTAATTGTTCTACTTTAAATAATGATCCATCATAGCAATAAAGCTTAGCAAAGCTCATGTTATCTACGGCAATATTGTATGTAAAGCCAGATGCACATTGTATGCTTTTTGATATAGATGTTTTAAAGCCATTTGCAGGATCAAGAATCCATACCCATAATGATTTTTGGTGATTTAGTGTACCTAGTGAGTTTGGTAATGTGCAATTTTGTGGAACTGAGCACATTAATTTTGATGAAACAAATTTATTTTTAAAAATAGGATTTGTAACGGCTGTATTGATAATGCTTTGTTTTGGTAATAATCCTGTATATGATACTTTATTGCAATATTGTCCAGATCTAGCATTGCCATCTATCTTATTTGTATGTAAATATGGAATTGCATTTTTTATGCCATCTTTAATACATTGTTGGCTATTTTGTTCCGTCATTGTTCCAAGAAGAGTATCGTTTGCCGAGTTTACTGTTAGACCAACAGAATTATAATAATTCCATTTTTCTGATGTTTGGCTACATATGGGGCTGCATAATGCAGTTGTTGGTATATTATCCGCCTCTGAGCAGTCATAGAATTTCATTTTTTGTCCTTGTGGAATATAGCAAATTTGACTACAAAATGTTTTACCCCCATTATTGCTAATCATATATTTTTTGATATTACCATAATTTACAGAGCTTATTGTTAAAGTGCAATCATCAACCAAAGATGGAATATCTTTGTTTATATTTGCAAGCAAAGTTGTTGTTGCGGCTGGATCGTTATATTTTGTTTCCAAAGTGCTAACTTTTTCATTATTAAAGCTATCAATACTCATATTTTTATTATAATATAGAATATTATAATCTGCATCATAATATTCTATATCTGTATTTACATTTAAAACATTGCATGTAAAATCATTTTTTGCACCTTGAGAGTATTGCATAAAAGGTAAATCTGAAACTGCGGACTTAATAAAGTTGCAAGATGAGTATGCTGTGTTTGTGACCATACTTAATTTTGTTGCTGTTATATCTGTTAAACCATTACCAGCAACTTTTTTTTCTGGCGGATAAGTTGGAATACCATTTACAGAATATACAGCATCATTATAGCACGATGCAAATGACATATTTCCGTCGGATGCAGAATCATAACAAACATTAGTGACTGGATCACAAGCACCTGCAAAAGATGGCGGAACGCACATTGCACCATTTGGCTTTGCTTCCCAAGATGGTGCCGCATTTCCCGTTGTTGATGAATTTACAAATAGATAGCTCATAGGATCTTTTGCACCAGGAATGTTGCATTTTCTTACAAAATCATTGGCAGATTTACCGCTTGGCCAAACATATAGTAAATTTGTTGTGACGATATTACCGTTGACATATTTTTTTACTGGACCACTAAGGCATGTTGGGGTACTAACTGGGTTAGAAAAATTATCAGGAGAATCCCAATTGATGTAGTTAGTTCCATCGGTATCGGATTGACAAGAATATAGACAAACGCTGTTAACTAAATCATCAACTCCCTGCCAAATACCAGATACCCCGCATTTTCTGTTAAAGGTAGAGCTTATACTGTTTGGAATAAATCCTTTTCTGCATGTTGCATTTGTTGCAGATGCACCAGGGCTTGTTTTCGGCCAGTTAACATTCATACTCCATGGGCCAGGAAAATCAAATAAATCGCTTTGAATTGCTGGACAAAAAACTGATAATTGTGCAATTCTGCGTATCGAAGTTCCTGAGCCCACAGTTGTATCCCACATTCCGCCAGATCCGCATTCTAATCCATATGAGCCTTGATTTTTTAAAATTGGTAATAATTTTATATTACCATTTGCCGTATTAAAATCTATTAATTTTTCAACAGGGCAATCATTATTTGGGCAATATGTGCCAGCCATAGACCAATAACTTGAATCGTTGTTATAAAACTCAGTTTTATAATCAGATGATTTAATATTTTTACATAGCCCATAAAATCTATTGTTGTCTAAAACGGTTTCATTTTGACAAATAGAATCAAAATAAGATGTGCTTGGATAATAAATTGTTTTACCATCTAAACTAAAACATCTTGTTGGCATCGCCGTAAAACCAGCAGGAACCTGAAAATCTGTTTTAGCTAAAGAAATAAAAACATGTTCCGTATTATAAGCGGCTCCACCATATTCGCAAATTAAATCTAGCGAACCAGCTTTAATTTGCATATTTATTCTTGGGCACATCGGGGTGCATTGTGGATCTTGTGTTGTACCTCCTATTTGTTTATCTTTTCCATTCATAACCGGCTTATTATATCCATCAACATTAATTTTTGCTGATCTTATTTTAGCAGAGCCTTTTTTTCCGGTGTTATTTGCCCCAGATGTACCAACATATACATACTTCCCAGTATATGTGTCTGCCAAAAATGTTCCATTTCCATATACATCTACATCTCCAATTATGGCATTAATTGTGTCTATTGCAGAGCCTCCTGATAAATTTGTATTCGATACGCAAGATTCTATGTTTGATAATCCTGCTCTTGCTTCAACATACTTATTCAATGTATCATTTGGCGCTATGTCTGTTATTTTTGTTAAATTGGCAGCAGGTATTAGCGATGTAGGTACCATATAAGAATTTTGTGCCCCATAGTATCCTGATCCTTTATAAGGACATGAAGTAAACCCATAAAGGCTGCTTAAACGACATTGTTCGTGACAACCATAGTATGCATCCATATTATTAATGTCGCCACGCAATGTTTTTGCTCCTTCGCCGATAAAAAACGATATAAATTGTTGTTGCGTATTATGGTTGTTTAAAATGCCTCTTGCATAACCGCCATCGCTACCAATATTTGAATTATGTTTGTTATTTCCAAAAACAGCCGACTGGTGACATTCTATACACCAGCTTTCATTTACGGCACACACGCATCCAAGATTTGGGGTCTCAGCCATTGCCACATTTTGCATATGCAATCCACCACCTTGTCCGCCCTCCAATTCATATTCCATAAATTGACATCTTAATGGTATATAAATATCATACCAACCAACCCCAGGATTAAATACATAATCCCAATTTCCATAACTATCTCTTGCATTTCCGCTACACAAATTCAGCTCACGCGGAGTTCTGTTTCTTAAGCTAATTTGTCCTGATATAACCTTTGCATCTCTTGTGTTAAAATAGGTATTAGAAATATAGTTACCAGATTGATCTTTTATTGAACCCAAATAAACAGAAGCACTATTTATATTTTGACTCATAGCAACATCAGTTGGTACAGAAACTATTTCGCCGTTAGAATTATCATCATCAATACTACCATTTCTTATTGGTCTTCCTATACTATTTGGTTGCAATAATGCAATTACTGTATCGTAATTTGCATCTCCATATTGACCATATTTGTTATCCACGCTATCAGAGGCGGCGGAATGTACAACTGTATTAAATCCTTCATTTAAACATGTTTCATCTTGCCATTGAACATTTTTTTGATAATATGATAGATTTGTTTGCGAAGATTTAATTAGATATTGTGGGGTGCTTTTTAAACAAGATGATAAATCGCTAAAATTTGTAGGACAATATGTATTTTTTTCACAATCTGATTGCAGTTTTTTATAAACAAGGCAATTGTTGCTTTTACAATCTGCGGCATTAATCTCTGCACTGGCATAATTTTGCAAATCATATAAAATTGAGCATTGATCTCTTTTGACACAAAATTTTCTACCAAACAATACTGTGCAAGATGGATCTTTGCTTGTGGTTGCCATGTTTTTAAAAGCAGCTTTTTTTACATCATAATATGCTGGATATAAATTATCTTCCATTGCAATTAAATTGCTGTGATATTGGGGGATTTTTGTGTTAATCAATAAAGGGTCTATCCTTATGGAATTTGGTGCATCTGGATTTTCGGTTACATTTGTTGAGCCAATTGTAATAGGGATTATTGGATTTCCTTTGCTGTATTGATATTTTATTTCTGGCCTAGGAACGCTTCCTATACCGAATAATTGTTTTGCTGTTTCGCATGCAGAACATGTTGTGCAGGTACCTGTATCTACAACCTGATATGCCACATAGCTATCGGATCCATAGTCTGTATTATATTCAATTCTTGTGCATATTCTTGCTTGTATGCCAGAATTTTGGGTAATATTACATCCGCTATCTGCGGTGCTAATATTTATAACAATAGGCATATCATTTCCGTTATTCCATGGTGTCTTAATTAGTTTATCAAAAATTCTAGCAGAACCTTTTGTTCCATACATTTTTTCCATATCAGGAGAGCCGTTAGTATACATTTGAGATTGAGTATCAAAAGTTATTTCTTTATCTGTTTCACCAAAAACAACATGCATTTTTGGTTTAAAAAAAGTACCCCTATAATTCTCTCCAAGCTCAGATTTACCAAATCCGCATATACCAAATTGAGGTTTTTTTAAAAATTCATCGCTATCTCTAAATTGCCTTACCCTGGCAGCTGGCGTAAATAAATTTCTAGCATTATTATTGTTTGTATATCTTGCAATTCTTGGAAAATATTTTGGTGGAACGCCAATTTTTGTTTTTGCGCAACCAATTCTACTAAATTTATCGCCATTTTGTGTAAATGCACAAATGTATGTACCGGGGCCATAAATTGTTTTTAAAGCTTCCAAACCTCCATCTTGCTCTTTCATTTTTGCTACATTTTTATAAGCATTAGAAACTCCCTCCGAGCAACGAGCATGTATAGTTCTGCTTGGGGAATGACAAAAATAACAAGATCTTTGTTTTTCTGTGACATTTTTATATAAGGGATCGTCTTTTTTTGGTATAAAATATTTATCACATTGTACAATTAGAGAAGAATCACATGTACAATTTTTACCATCTGAGTCGCATTTGCATTCATCTGGTATTTTCTTGGTTTTTTCATCGACAACACATTTGCCACAAGATATTAATTTTGATGTAGAGCATTTGCATAATTTTTGGTCTTCACATACTTTGCTATAGGCATTTTTTAATAAATAGCAATTATTTGCTATTGTATAGCCAGACTTAATTGTACTTATTATGCAATCTGAGTCAATTTGATTATTGTATGGGCAATCATTATTAAATAATGGATACATATACCCTGATCCGTTTACTTCATATGAATCGCCATGGGTATGTTTTTGCTTGGTATCATAATCTGATGTTGCATTTGCTACATCTCCACTTTTTAATGTACCAATTTGAACCGTTGTAACTGTTACATTTCCAATATATCCATTAAATCCTGGTGTTGAGGTTTTTTCTTTTAAAGATTTACAAGTTTCTTGTACCCATAAAAAATAATTAACAGAATTGCAAACTTCAACATAACGGTTACCATTTTCATCAACCGATGGATTCTGTACCCACCAGCTTCCTGGGACAGCTCCACCTCTGGCTGCACCAGTTTTTTTTCCGCATGTTTCTCCACCAAACGGAACCCACAATGCTGTAGACATATTTGTATACCAATAATCGTATTTTTTTCCGTTGCAAGAAAGCTTAATATTATCTGTCATTGTGGTCCCCCCATTAAACGAGGCATCAGAAGCATTAGCTTTGCCAAACCAAGACGCTTTACATCCCTCTGGAACAACTTGATCGAATCTAGAATCGGTTTGTGTACCTAAATCATCAGCTTTTGACAAGCCAATGTTAACAAAGATTAATAAAGCTAAAATTTTTAGCACATTAATAATAATTAATACAATATTCTTTTATAGAAATACTAAAAATATTTTGCAAGAAAATTAAATGATAATTATTTATATTACATTGCCCATCACTGCCTACTTTTTATCTCAGTTTCTCCTTTTGTTTTTTGATCGTTTTTCTCAACAAGCGATACAAATTCTTGTAGTACTATTTTCGAGTTTTCCAGTATTTTTTCATTGTTTAAATTTTTATACACCCCATATATATTCTCTTGAAAATTAATTTTATATTCAGTGTCTTCTTTTGATATCTTAGGATAATACATTAAGCTTGTGTGATACATTAAAGATACTAAATCGTAAAGATTTTTCGGCATAAATTTTTCTTTTAGTTTTTCATAATATTGCGATATTTGATCATTTGATAAATTTTTATATTGCTTCTCTACATGTTGTGTATATGTACCCATTGTCCATATTGTGTTGTCAGGATGGAGTATTAAGTGCATTTGATACATTAAGGATGATAATTTTTTTAATGATATTGATTGTTGTTGTTCTGTAAGCTTTGTATCTTTATATTTATCTTGATGTGTTGTTGCCATATTATTAAAAAAATAATTATATTGATTATTATATACACAAAAATATACAATGCAATATATATATTATAATTAATATGACAACAAAACATACAATCATAAAAAAATCAGATATCAAAAAAAATAACAAAACCATAATGCAAAAATTACATGATATAAAATCAAGCAAACACACGGTAACTCGCACCAAAGAACAAAAAAAAGCG
The DNA here is from genome assembly GCA_945876965.1 of Rickettsia typhi. Classification (GTDB taxonomy): domain Bacteria; phylum Pseudomonadota; class Alphaproteobacteria; order Rickettsiales; family Deianiraeaceae; genus CAMCQG01. The sequence goes on along the minus strand of CAMCQG010000007.1, from coordinate 6,764 downwards.
GTGTCGGATCAATGGATTACAAGACATTTAAACGATCCATTTGTGCAAGCTTCAAAACAAGATGGCTTTGTATCGAGGGCTGCATATAAACTTATAGAAATGAATGAAAAATATAAATTATTTAAAAATGGAGACTCAATAGTAGACATTGGATGTGCACCTGGTAGTTGGTTGCAAGTTATTTGGTCTGCCATAAAATCAAAAGATGCCAGACTTGTTGGAATAGACTTGTTGCCTCTTGATTTGGATGCAGTTGGTGAATTTGTTGAATATTTTAACAAAACTGTTTTTGTTTTAGAGGGGGATTTTTTATCTAATTCGATTCAAGATCAGGTTTTGGTTAAGTTGAATGAAGAAAAAGTAGATTGTATTGTTAGCGATATGGCACCAAATACAACTGGAATAAAAGAGGTTGATCATTTGAAAGCTATGGAAATGATTAGAAATGTTGTGCAATTTAGTTATAAAAATCTAAAAAAAGGAGGCAACTTTGCAACAAAAATATTTGATGGTGGCGAAACAAAATCTTTGATTATTGAGCTTAAAACAAAATTTAAAAAAGTAACACTTTACAAACCACTTGCATCTCGTGCAAAATCATCTGAGATTTATTTGGTTGCCTTAAATTATTGCTAAACAATCTATTATAGCTTGTTCGTCAATTTTGTTTATTGATTTTTGATAATTTACATCAGCATGTTCGGTAAAAAATTCATCACTACAATGTAATGATTTAAATGTTCCTTTGTAGTTTATTTGGTGTAAAATTTGGGCAATAACCGATCCAATTCCACCAAACCCTCCGTCTTCTATGCTTATTATTTTATCATGAGATTTTGCAATTTTTATAATTGCATCTCTATCAATTGGTTTGGCAAATCGTAAATCAAAAATTGTTATATTATCAAATTTTTTAGCAGCATTTATTGCGTCTTTTAGGCAAGTTCCAAGGCTTAAAATTGCAGTTTTTTCTCCTTCACAAACAATTTTACCTTTGCCAATTTCAATAATTTCATCGTTTATAATAAAATTATCATCTATATTATCGCGAGGATATCTGACCGCAGATGGTTTGTCGTTTATCGCTAAACATGTATTTATCATTTGCACCAATTCTTGCCCCGAACTTGGAGCCATAACAACAAAATTTGGAATAGCCAAAAGCATTGAAACATCAAATGATCCATGGTGAGTAGCACCATCTCCGCCGACAAAGCCAGCTCTATCAATTAAAAAGCGTACTGGTAACTTTTGAATTGCAACATCATGAATAACCTGATCGTATCCGCGTTGCAAAAATGTTGAATAAATTGCACAAAATGGTATCATTCCAGCACGAGATAATCCTGCCGAAAAAGTAACAGCATGCTGCTCTGCAATGCCAACATCAAAAACTCTATCTACAAATTTTTCTCTCAACCGCACAAGACCGCTGCCAGCAATCATAGCGGGTGTTATTGCACATGCTAAATTGTTTTTGCTAAAAATATTATCCAAAGCTTGTGAAGCAACTTGCGTATAAGAAATGCCGTTTTTTTTGTCAACAGAAACGCTATGAGCACAGTCTTTTTGTGTATTATATCCGTATCCTTTTTTTGTTTTAATGTGCAAAACAGTTGGTTCGTTACTGTTTTGCTTTATATTTTGTAAAATATCAATTAAATTTTCAACATTATGACCATCTTCTACTCCAATATATTTTATACCAAAATTTGTAAAAATATTATCATTTGTAATCCCTTTAAAATGATCCGAAATATTACCAACACTTTGACAAATCGACATATCGTTATCATTAAGAATTATTAGCATTTTACCATTTTTTGGAATATTATTTAATGCTTCAAAAACCATTCCTGCCCCCATTGATCCGTCGCCTATAATTGACACAACCCAGTTATCTTTTTTAGATAAATTATTTGCAACTAAAAAACCTAATGCTGCCGAAACAGAGGTTGAACTGTGTCCTGCACCAAAAGAATCATATGGGCTTTCAAAAATTGAGCAAAAACCCGACAATCCATTATTTTTTTTTGTTGTATGTAGAAGGTTTTTTCGTCCTGTCAAAATTTTATGAACATGTGCTTGATGACCAATATCCCAAATTATTGTATCTTTTGGGGCATCAAAAACATAATGTAATGCGGTTGTTAGCTCTACAACACCCAATGCTGCACCTAAATGCCCCCCAATTTTTGTTATTATTTCTATCAAAAAATTTCTTATTTCTTGGCATAATAATGGCAATTCGCTAGTTTGTATTTTTTTTAAATCCTCTGGATATTCGATATCGCTTAACAATGTAAAAAATATAAATTAATATTCTATTATTTTTTATATAACTATTTTAGTCAAGTTTTTTAATATATTTATTGCTTATTAATTTTATAAGATATATTTTCTATATTATTGCTCTTTTATAAGCTTATTTTTATGTTTTTTTTAAGATTATTTGTTGTTATTTTTATCGCACTATTTAGCACCGAATCATCTTTTGCTAACAAAAGTTCTGAGACGGATGTGCTTTGTCCTGCTGGTACTAATCCAAAAGTTTTTAAGCGTAAGCATAGCGTAAGAATTGTGTGCGTTGATAGCGTTGGCAGGTTTCATAATGCTGTTCAAAAATCAAAACCAAAAACAAAAATTAACATTATCAAACAAAAGCCAGAAACAATTAGATATGTTGCTCCGTATCCATCTTCTAATAATAATGCATTAGAACAAGAAAAGCCAACAGATCAAACTATTATCAGACATTATTATGTTCCGTTACAAAAATCTATTTCTGCACAGGGAACTGATCCAAAACAAGTTATGACAGAAGGCCTTGTAAATCAGGAAGTTACAAGACCGCAAATAATAAAAGAGGCATCGATAGCGGATAGTTTTGAAGGATTTTATTTGGGATTAATGTATCATTCAACATTTTTAAATGCAAGTAATACAGCTACATCGGAAGTTTTTTCTGGTGCAGCATCAACAGGTAAATTTGTGCAAAAAGAGAATCAGTCAATAGTTGAACATGGACCAACTGGTGTTATTGGTTATAATACATTATTTTTAAATCAAAGAATTTTGGTGGGTATTGAGGCCAGAATGGGTTATTCTATTCTAGATTCAAATTATTTCAACGGATATACAACAAAATTTGCAACATCTGCCTATAATTATCATAATTTTGCAAATAATATTTTTAATTGGCCGAGTGTTCATACTAGGGTAGGTGTTTTGTTATTTGAAAGATTTTTACCATATGTAACAGCTGGTTTAGGGGTTTATACCGTTAACTATGGAAACGATAAACAGGCAACCTATTCTGGCTCAGGAACATACTATCCCTATTCTGTGAGCGGAAACAAAACATCTGTTAATTTTCCTGTTGGTGGAGGTTTAGAGTTTGCTCTTAATCAGCATATTCATTTAAGACTTGAATATCTTTATACAATTTATATGGCTTCTACAGAAAGTTATTCAGCATATAATGGTGCCAATACTCCAAGTCGCTTAACTTATGATTATACACTTGGAAGCCATAGTTTTTTATTTGGTGTTATGTTATATTTTTAATATGTCTAGCAAAATATTGGTTGCAAACTGGAAAATGAACGGATCGCTTGATATATTTGCTGATTATTTAAAAGATTTACAAAAAGGATACGATTTTTCAAATACACAATTGATTATAGCACCGCCTTTTCCTTACTTAAATTTTATTAAACAAAAAATTGTATTTGAATCTATTGTTGTTGCCGGACAAACCGCTGTTTTATGGAATGATGGTGCAAAAACAGGTGATATTAATTGCAGAATATTAAAAGATGTTGGCTGTGATTTTGTTATTTTGGGTCATAGTGAATGTAGAATGAATAATAGTTTTAATGATGGAATTGCATCCGATACAGTTAAATCTGCGTTAAATAATAATTTAAATATAATATTGTGTATTGGGGAAGAAATTATTAGCGAAAGATCTGATGAGGTTATTATTGAACAACTTATGTCGGGTATTGGTGAGATAGATAAAAAACATAGCAAATCTATTGTGATAGCGTATGAACCGGTGTGGGCAATTGGCACAGGAATTACGCCAACGGCAGAACAAATTTTACAAAAAAAGCAAATAATATATGCTGTTTTGCACAGCTTAGGTTTTATTGATACAAAAATTATATATGGCGGCTCTGTAACACCAGAAAATGCCCAATATTTTATTACAAATGCACAAATAGATGGTTTTATAGTTGGTAAAGCATGTATGAAATCTGATAGTTTAAAAGAATTGCTTAAATATGTAGATTATGCTGCAAATTTATAATAATCTACTAAAAACGAAACAAATATCTCATATTAAAGAACAGGAATCAGCTATTAATGTTGTATCTAAGCATCTAAATTTATTAATTAACCACAATATTATAGGTATACAATGGTTGCAAAAAATAATAAATTTATTTAAAAAAAAACCGCAACACACATGTTTTTATATTTATGGCGGAGTAGGGCAGGGCAAAACAATGATATGTAATTTAATTTTAGAATATCTACCAAAAATAACAATGTTTATTCATTGCACCGAATTGCTTAGTATTTTACAAAATAAAAATGAAAAATTATCACAATCTAAAATAATAATCATTGATGAATTTGAAATTTTAGATATTGTTGCGGCAATTTTAATTCGTGATTATGTTTTGCAAAACACAAAAACAATATTTGTGTTTACATCAAATAAAGCACCAAATGATTTATATAAAAATGGCCTACAAAGACAATCTTTTGTTCCGTTTGTCAATTTTATCAATAAAAATGCTTTAATAATAAAATTAGATATAGGAAAGGATTATAGAAAAAATGATACTAAAAATAAAATATATTCAAATGTAGACGAATCAATATCTGCAATATATAGTATATTTTTAAAAAATATAAAAAATCGTGTTATATTAAAAAATATTATTGTAAATGGTCGCAATATCCACCTTAAAACAACCTGTGATAAAAAATTATATATAGATTTTGATTATTTATGTAATACTGCAATAGGTAGCGATGAATATTTTATAATCTGTCAAACATTTGATACAATTTTTATTGGTGGAGCATATGAAATAAGTTATGAAAATTTAGATATTGCAAGAAGATTAATTTTGTTTATAGATATTGCATATCTAAATAAAAATAAATTAATTATTGGTTTTACATTTGATTTTAATTTATTAAATAAATTTATAAAACCATTGCCAGAAGTTGCTAGAACAATATCTCGTTTACAAGAAATTATATAACTTGATTTTTAATTTTAACATAAACTATTATTATATTTATATATAATTAACACACAATAATGCTACGATTATTAATATGTATAATAGGCATTTTTTGTTATAGCAATTTTGCAAAAGCAGGTGTATTGTTTGAGCCAAAGCTTACATTTGGTTCTAAATTTTGGCAATCACCAAAACCATATGTTGGTGTTGGTATAGCTTTTAGTAGTGTTGCGGTAGGAAAATCTGAAGATTTTCAGGGTAGCTTTATGACAGGAATCAGTCAATTCAGAAATTTGACAGTTCATGCTGGTATGAGAGTTAACGGTTTTTTTGCGGCAGAATTAGGATATACAAGGCCATTCAAAGATATAACTGGTGGCGATGGTGCTATTCGTCATTTTAGTGGAGATTTATTGACATTAAAAGGCATATTATATCCATTATCTTTTGATTTTGGTCCAATATTTTCTGCTGAATTATTATTAACAGCGGGTGCTGGTTATATTATAGGCGCCAAAAGTGAATATGTGCTTAATGGAATAAATATGAGTGATAATCTAAACAATACATTAAATTTGCTTTATGGTGGGGGGGTGCAAATTGGTTTTATGAAGCATGTGTCGGCAAGGTTTGAAATTAATGCATTAAGTCCAATAAATGGGTCATCATTTGGCGGGCCATGTGGTAATGTAATGTTATTTTATAACCTAACGGTTTCTTTTTATCCGTTTTAAAAACATGTTGCATATTATATTTTATATTTTTTAACTAAGATAGTTTTTTGCTAGTTATTTCAATAGATATTCGTTTTATTATATACTCTGTTTTTATTATATGGGCATTTTTACAAAATTATTCAATAAACAATCTTTGCTTGATGCAATACCTAATATTTTATATACTAATCTAGATACAATTGAAGATTTATCTATTGAATTTGTTTGTATAGATAGCAGGATGGCTGTAGAAAATTCATTATTTATTTGTTATGTTGGCGACAAAAATAATGGACACGATTTTATAGAAAATGCTATTAGGCAAGGGGCAACCTGCATAATTGTTGAGGATTTTTCTTTGTCTATTCAGCAAAAAATAAATGATTTAAATGTGGCCGTAATCCATGTTAAGAGCACAACAGAAACTCTTTTTACTCTTGCAAAATATAAGCGTAATTTAATGGATAAAACAAAATTTATTGCCATTACCGGAAGCTCAGGTAAAACAACCGTTAAAACAATGATTGCATCTTCGTTGAGAAATTTTTTTTCAGTGGACTCAACCTATAAAAGTTATAATAATAATTTTGGGGTACCATTAACCATATTGAATCTAAATCCAAATTGCAATATTGCTGTTGTTGAAATTGGAACAAATCATATGGGAGAAATTGAACCATTGGCAAAACTTGTTAATCCCGATATTGCAATTATAACAATGATTGGAAGATCGCATATTGGAAATTTTCCAAATGGTGTTGCCGATATTATTCAAGAAAAA
>CAMCQG010000006.1 GCA_945876965.1 Rickettsia typhi | reverse complement strand
GTGTTTTCAACAATTGCAGTCGCATGAATTTTTGCGTTTAACACCATTTTTATTGTGCTAAGAAATAAACTAACCATCACAATTTATATTCTGTGCAATGCTTATTTTTTAAATTCAATATTTTTTATATAAAGTTTGTTTTTTGGTTTTTATTGATTGTTAAAATAATTTTTATACTTGACATTAATTTAACAGTAATATTTTAACAATCTTTATCTAAGATAAAAAAAAATGCATATTTCGGTGTTACCAAACGAGTTAATAACTGGAATGGATATAAAAAATAATGGGCTATATTTTGATGCAACATTTGGTGCTGGCGGTCATTCTTTGAGGCTTTTAGAGGCGAACAAAACAGCAAAATTAATTGCGTTAGATCGTGATGAAAATGCGATTGCGATTGCTGATAAAATGAAGCAAAAATTTGGCGATAGATTTGAATTTAAAAATCTTCTTTTTTCGGATATCGACAAAGCTAGCGATGAGCAAATTGATGGCATAATGTACGATATTGGTATTTCTTCTATGCAAGTTGATGAAGCTGAGCGGGGTTTTTCGTTTAATAAATCGGGCCCATTAAGCATGGAAATGGGGCTTAATAATATTTCGGCAGAAGATATTGTGAACGGATACACAGAGGAAAAATTAGCAAATTTGATTTATAAATATGGAGACGAAAGAAAGTCTCGCATAATTGCTAAAAAAATTGTAGAACACAGACAAAAAGAAAGAATTGTTGATACATTGGTTTTGGGAGAAATTATTCGTAAAACGCTAGGTAAATATAACGACGATATTCATCCCGCAACACGAACTTTTCAGGCCCTTAGAATTGCGGTTAACAACGAACTGGATGAGCTTGAAATATCGCTTGAAAAAGCTATTAAAAAATTAAAATCTGGCGGTCGAATTTGCGTTATTACATTTCATTCCCTTGAAGACAAAATTGTAAAAAATATTTTTAATAAATATAGTGGCAAACAAATAATAGATTTTGACAGAAATTATGGCGGTTTTTCTGATAATGTTATAGCATCGGAAACTTTATTAAAATTAATTACAAAAAAGCCAATAATTCCAACAGATTTAGAAATTAAAAATAATATTAGAGCTAGAAGTGCCAAGCTGAGAATTGCAGAAAAAATATAAAATTTTGACAATAATAAAATTGTCTTTTAGGGTTATTAAAAATAAATATTATTATTATGAAATATAATTTTGAAAATAAAACTGCTATTATAACAGGTAGTACGGGCGGAATAGGTCTTGCAATTGTTGATAAATTTGTAAATAATGGTGCCACCGTTGTTGCATTTGGCACAAATCAAGAAAAATTAGATAATTTGGCACAAAAATATGAATCTGGCAAGATTATTCCTGTTGTTTGCGATTTATCAAAAACTGAAAATATTGCCGAAATAATAAAAAAAATATCAAAAATTGATTTTTTGGTATGCAATGCAGGTGTTACAAAAGATAACTTAGCAATTAGAATGAAAGACGAAGAGTGGGATGAAGTTTTAAATATAAATTTAAAAGCAACATTTTGTTTAAATAGAGAGGTTCTTAAAATTATGCTAAAACAAAGATTTGGCTCAATTGTAAATATTGCATCAATAATTGGAATAACTGGCAATGCGGGTCAAGTAAATTATGCTGCATCAAAATCTGGTATGATAGGTATGACAAAAAGTTTGGCACAAGAATCTGCTTCTCGCGGAATCAGGTTAAATGTTGTGGCACCTGGTTTTATTGCAACACCTATGACGGATGTTTTAGCGGACAATATTAAGCAAAAAATATTAGATAAAATACCATTAAATAGTTTTGGTGATCCAAAAGATATAGCAAATGCTGTTGCATTTTTGTCTAGTGATGAAGCAAGTTATATAACCGGGGCAACAATAAATGTTAACGGGGGAATGGGAATGTTTTAATTTTTTAACAATGAAAATTATTATAATTTATTTTTTAGTTTTTCTTTCTTCTTGTGCACAAAAACAAGAATATACCAATTCAATTAGTAATAATGATGGTAAAAAAAAGATTTTGATTTTAACAAATAGCAATGGTGGTGGTCATAATGCTGCGGCTTTAGCTACAAAAATGGCACTTGAACCAGATTATGATGTAGAAATTTTTGATATTTTAAAAGATAAAATTTTTGGCGAAGAATTATTTGGATATACATCTCAAAAAGAATACTGGATGACATTAAAATATATATTAAAAGGTAAAGATTTTACTGAAAAATTTAATAAAATTTATCACGGAAGTTACATAGAAAATTCAATAACAGAAAAGAATCCAGATTTATTAATTTCGGTATTTCCGATTGGTGTGGCACAGTATAAAGAAGTTTCTGATAAATTAAACATACCTTTTGTGGTTATACCAACAGATTTTAATGCAGATGATTTGCATTTTTATGGTTTAGATAATTTTGAAAACAACGCAGATAACGACAATAAATTTCGTTTATTTTTGCCCTTTGCAAATGATAAAATAGCTAAATCAATATCAAATAAAACTATAAAAGATAGCGTGAGATATACGGGATATCCAGTGAGAAAAGATTTTTTGTTATTTGCAAATGAATACAGAAAAAACCGTGATATTGCCAATAAAATTAAACAAGAATACAATATTTTGACCAATGAAAAAACAATTTTAATCGCAATGGGTGGGCAAAGTTGGGCAGAAGATAGAATTGTTGATTATGTCAACGAAATAAATAATAGTAGAGAAAAAATTATAGTCAATCAGCCGTTACATGTATTTGTTGTTTGTGGGGCGAATGATAATCTTAAACAAAGAATATTGAACATAAGCATTCTAAATAAAGATGCATTAAAAATACACATAAAACAATGGGTTGATGGTGAAGAAATGGCAAAACTTATGGCAATATCAGATGTTATTATTGCAAAACCGGGTGGTGGCACTGTTGCAGAAATATTGGCAATTGCTAAAAATATTATTTTTAAGCCAGATTCTACTTCTGTAATTGATTGGGAAAAAGAAAATATGTTGCTGGTTAATGAGTATGGTTTAGGTGATAGATTTAAATTTGGTTCACTTGGTTTTGATAAAGATGATTTTATTGAAAAAATTAATAAAACTTTATTAAAAAATGATAAAAATAATAATCTACCCCCAATTAATGAATTTTATATAAATGCAAAAAATGAAATAGACATTTTGTTATCATCTAATTTTGAGCATCATAAGCCCAATAATTGCAAAAAGTAAAGCTATAATCCAAAAACGAACAACAACCTGCATTTCGCTCCAACCGCATTTTTCAAAATGATGATGAATTGGTGCCATTTTGAATAATCTTTTGCCACAAGTTAATCTAAAATAATAAACTTGTAAAATAACAGAAACTGCCTCAATAACAAAAAGTCCGCCAATAATTGCAAATAAAATTTCGCATTTAATAATAACTGAAATAGTTCCTAAAAAAGCTCCCAAGCTAAGACTACCAACATCTCCCATAAAAATTTGAGCTGGTTTTATGTTAAACCATAAAAATCCAAAGCAACTACCGATCAATGCAGATATTGGAACAACTAGCTCTGCGGCACCTTTTATTTGTGTAAAAAATAAATATTCGGAATAGTTACTGCTGCCAATAACATATGAAAAAACCCCTAAACAAGCACCACTTATAATAATTGGCATTGTTACCAATCCGTCAAGTCCATCTGTTAGATTTATAGCATTGCTAGATCCAGAAATAACAATAATTCTAAATAATGTATAAAAAAATCCTAAATTTAGAACAAAATTTTTAAAAACCGGAAACAATAGCGTTCCGCTGAACCAATCATTTGTATGATAGTTTATAATAAATATTGCAATGCTAGATAGCATAAATTGTGTTATTAACTTTATTTTACCTGATACACCTTTTGTATTTTTTTTGCTAATTTTTAAAAAATCATCAGCAAAACCAAGTGCTCCAAAGCTAACCAATACAAATAATAAAACCCAAACAAATCTATTAGATAAATTGCTAGACAATAATGTTGCTAACAAAATTGTTATTATAATTACAATACCCCCCATTGTTGGCGTGCCAATTTTTGCTTCATGATCAGGTCCGTCTGTGCCAGATCTTATTGGCTGTCCTGCTTTATGTTTGATATATTTTATAAATATAGGAAAAATTATAAGAGATAAGACAAAAGATGTTATAAATGCAATACTACCTCTAAAACTTATATAGTGCAATAAGTTGAATAGATGATAATGATCGTATATAAAATATAGCATATATAAAAATTATAAATAACGTTTGATATTTAATTATATTATATTAATAATCAACTTAATTTATTCAAAAACAAATGTCAGAATCTGATTTAGGCAAAGTTGGTGTCGATCCTTTATTTCTTGGTCTTACTCGCCCCGCATTGATTTTTGGTGTTTCATTTTTATATTTTGGATTGAATGTAATGGGTTCGGTAATGTATTTTGTTGTTATGTCTGATTTTAAGGTTTTTCCAATTTCGGTTTTAGTGCATGTTTTTGGTATGGGTCTTAACAAAAAAGAGCCATTAGCGGTTGAAATAATGATGACAAAATTACAGCGATGCAATAAATGTAAAAATAGAATTTTTTATGGTGGACTAAGTTCATATAGTGTATTTTAATATGTTTTTATCAATTTCAACAAGCTCAGGTTTTGCATCCGTTAGCTTATTTGATGGCAATGAAAAATTGCTTAAAACAATAACAAACGATGAAAAAAATGCACAATCTAAAAATATTGCCGTTTTTGTTAAGCAAATTTTACAAAATATAGATAAAAATAGCATTATAAATATTTTTGTAGACATAGGACCAGGTAGCTTTACTGGAATAAGAACTGGTGTTGCTTTGGCGATAGGTCTTGGTATTTTTGGTGCTAAAATAAGCGGAATTAGTGCTTTGCAAGCTATAAATTATCATACAAATCAATCTGATATTTTTATTAAAACAATTCGCGATGAATATTATTATCAAAATTTTAAAAATAATCAGCCTACGGTAGAAGCAATAATTGTATCAAATGTATCCGAATATCAAGAGGTATGTGTTGATTCAGAAATGATTGGTAAATGCGGAATGTGGCTTGCAAAACAAAATATTTTTGGCGATATTATGCCAATTTATGTTAAAGAGCCAAATATTGGATAGAAAATAATATTATACGGTTTGCGCGTTATTATTCATTGATAATAATTTTCTCTCTATTGCGTTGATAGTATCTAAAATTTGTTTTTTATGATTTTCGTTTGCTAATTTTTTTTCGATAATTATATCGTTTAATGCAACCACTTGCAACATAACTTGTTTTATTGATTCAGCTGTTTTAATTTGCTGTTGCTCTAAAAGATAGATTTTTCTTTCAATCATGATTATTATAACAAATAAATAATTATCTTCTTGATTTTAATATCAAATATCAATAATTGTCAATAATTAATTATGATAACTATGTTTATTAAATTTACATTTATCGCAACCTTATTAATGCTAATAACAGGTTGTTCATTGCAGGGCGATCCTGTAAAAAAAGATCCAAGGTTGGCAAAATTAAATAGTCATAGAATTCCGGCAAATTGCGATTATAAAAAAATATTTGCATTTAAGGTGGTTTGCGATAACGATAGAAATGTTTTTGGCATAGATCAATCTTTTGTTGAGGCAATTTGCGAATCGGAATTGCAAATTTTGGAAGGTTTACCACAAGATATTGTTTATAAATTTTTAAATGATAGATTGGCTTACTTTAACAGTAACTGGGCTGCATCTAAAGAGCAATCTGATTATCCGTATAAAAATGAAATGGGGAATGTTAAAATAACAGCATTTGTTAAAAATTCTTATGGTAACAGCGTTAGATGTATTTTAAATAATGCTGATGACCATATAGAGGTTAACGCGGAAGTTGTGCCAGATTGCACAAATTCAGATGGCATTTATCATCACGCAAAATGTGGTGTAGATATTAATAATGTTAGAGTTACAAACAATAATTATGTCATTCCCCAAATAAGAATAGCAGAAGAAGGATCTGTTGATCCAACAATTGCTTACAGATTAACATCTGGGTATATTTATCAGGGTTTTTTTCCATTGAAAAAAAGTAATTATTCATTTTCTAATTATTATTCTGAGGACCCAACAGAAACAAATTTTTATATGAGAAAAGACACTAGTGGATTTTTAGATAAATATCGATAATTATGATAAAAATAAAACATTATTTGGCTGATGTTATTTTGTTGACAATATTTCAGCTAAAATCAACCTATAATAGATCGATGGCTGGTTCAATTTGGGTTATTATTAAACCCCTAATGAACACATTGACATTTGCTTTTGTTATGTCTCGTTTGGCAACATTGCCTATTGATCAATTTTTTTCTTTTATTGCAATTAATTTGACAACATGGGGTTTTATAACAACTTCAGTTATAACATCAATTACTATTTTTAGTGCCAATAGAAATATTTTAATTAATAGAAATGTTGATCCAAAAAAAATAATTTTGACAGCTGTTTTTAAGGCACTATATATTTATTTATTATCAATGATATTGCCAATTGCTGTTGGAATAATAATTGGAAATGTTAAAATAGGCTTTGTTGTATTGGCTTTTATTCCATATCTAGCTATTTTAATATATATATTGTTTTGTGTATGTTTTGTTTTTGCTTGTATTTTTCCATATGCAGAAGATATCGCATACATAGTTGAGCTTGGTATTCCTATTGCAATGTGGCTTACTCCTGTGATATATCCAATTGAAAAAATACCCGGAATTTTAGCATCTGTTCAGGTAATTAATCCGCTTTATATCCTGATAAATCCGTTTACGAATATTTTTCATAAAAATACATTACCTAGTTTTACCGATAATATGTCCTTGTTTGTGGTCGCACTATTATCAACAATTGCTTATCTTTTGGCGTATAAAAAATTATATCGCAATATAATATACAGGTTATCTGGGCAGTAGATTTGCAAGATACATTTGCTTTCCGCTGGCGAGCGCTTTAACAACAGTGCCACGATATCTGGGGTGCAAATCGCCAAAAATACCAACAGATAATTTGTCCGTTTTGGCTATACAAAACTGGTCTTTTTGTGGGTCTAATATTTGGTATTCTTTGTTGTATGTGCCAATTGCTATAATAATTGTTTTGGCTGCCAAAATTTGATTATTTTTATCTTTTATGCCAATAATATTGTTATTTTTTGTTATAAATTCTTGTGCCTCAAAGTTTTCAAGCCATACAACATCATTTTCCATTGCAAATTTTATTTCTTCGTGATTTGTTTGATACGCAACAGATTGAACAAGATTGCCACGAGAAACTATTGTGACACTTGGTTTTTGTTTGCTTTTTTTAAGACAAACCATTGCTTCGGCGGCACAATCTATTGCCGTTAATCCGCTACCCAAAATAACAACAGGTTGATTAATAAAATCAACAGATTTGCTGTTAGTATTTATTTGTATTAAAAAATCTTTGGAATTATAAACGCCATTTGGTATATTATTTTGCAAAATTGGCGGCAATTTAGCATCACCAGAACCAGATGCCAAAGCTATATAATTATAACCTTGTGTTTCTGCCATTTTTATATCAATATTTTTATCAAATTCTATATTTCCGCTACACGAAAATCTTGGATTTCTTTTTAAAATAATATGCATTGCGGTTAAAAAATTTTTATCCCAACGCGAAGTTATGCCATGTTCCATAACTCCACCAAAACCGATATCTTTTCGTTGTTCCAAAGGTCTTATAATGCTTTTTGCAAAATTATCATACACAATATTTGGATCGGTTTCAAGATTTGCAATTGGCATAGAGTCTATCGCGTGAACTTGCCAACCAGCTCGCAAAAAATAATAACTAAGCGAAATTCCAGCAGGCCCTAGGCCAACAACCAGCGCCTTTTTATTTATTGGTTTACTTGGTGCAAAATCTAATTTTAACGGATTCCATTCCATTAACAATGTGTATATTTCAAAACCAAAGGGTAATTTTAATAACAAATCAACAAGCCCACTTTCTATGCTAGGCACATCAACGGCTGTTTGATTTTGAAAAATACAACCTTTTATACAATCGTTACAAATTCTGTTACCAGTTAACAATAAAAAAGGATTGTCTATCATAGCAACGGCAATTGCAGCTATAACATCTCCTGTTTTAGCTAGCAAATTCATCTCAGATATTTTTTGATCCATAGGGCATCCATTTGGCAATATTGTTTCTTTTTTAAATCCAGTTCTGCAAGTATCTTTGGCTCTTTCATGGCAATAAAGGCAGTAGTTTACTTCAACGGATATTTGCGATATTGTGGGTGCAGGTGTTGATAAATTAAAATCAAGCCTGTTAGTTTTATAGCCATCCAATGCTTTTGCAGTGCCGTTTTTGTATTCAAAATTAAAATTTATTTTACTTGGTGGATTAAATAATTTACTATTTTTATGTGCTATTTTACCTTGTTTCGAAAAACACGCCCACGCAGCATATTGCTCTAAAAAATCCTTATTTTGCGATGTTTCTAACAAAATACAAAATTCTTCATCGGTGCAAATATTATCAATAAAATCTACTTTTAAAAGAGATGATTCGTTGTATTTTTTGAATATATATCGTTGAATAAAATTTTGCCTATGAAAAAATATATTTTCTTTTGATATTATTTCTTGTTTTATTTTATTAAAGGCGGCGATAATATCAAATTTTTTGATTAAAAAATCCTGTAATTTTATAGCTAAAAACAATAAATAATCTGTCGAAATTTTGTTTGAACGATATGTTTTATCAATTTCTTCTAAACTATTAATAAAATCAATATCAATCTTCAAAGCTGACAGCTCGTCTTTTAAGTTCATCTACAAATATATCAAAATTAGAAACCTTACCAATACTATTTTTTTTATAATAAACATATAAAAACCTAGATAAAGTATAGTTATTAACTATTTTTTCATTAGGCATTATTCCGTTTAATAAAACTGGAGAGAATCTTTGGTAATGTTTTTCAAGATACACATATGGTATCATTGCAACGGCACCTAGCCTAGATGACATTTTTTGAATATTCATGCTGTACCCCCCAGGAACAGGAATATAGCTGCCATCCATACGAGCTAAACCACAATATTTTTTAAAAGGATCCGAATCTTTTGCTTTTTTACACTGAGGCATAAATATTTTTTCTTTTAAAAAATCATATGTTCCAGATGTTAATGTTGTGCCATAAAAAACTATATTTTGGTTTGGTAAATCGTCGCGTATTTGATTCCATTTTTTGTATTTATTTTTTATTAAATCTCCATTTTTATCAAAAACATATCCACTTATAGCATTAAATAAATTTTCATCAGTAATATTTTTCATTGCAGAGCCTTTATTTGTAACTATAACAATCGCATCGTATTCCATGTCTATTTTACCAAATTCAACACCATTTTTTTTGCATAATGCTATTTCTTTTTCTGAAATTTCACGAGAAGAATTAACTAAATCAGGATATCCATCTTCGTTTCCAGAACAAAACATTTGAAATGAAAAACCTGTCGCACCAACCTCCATAAAAGGTGATTGCATATTTTTAGAAAATTTCAATTCATTTGCAATTCCCATAACAGTAGGAAAAAGCATAGGAGTTCCTACGCCTCTAATTCTATCTCTTGCAAATGCATTATTGCACAATAGTACGCATATAATAACTGCTTTTATATTCATTTATTAAACAATTAACAATCTAAGTTTATACAAATAAAAAGTATTTTTATAAAAAGCTATTTTTTTTTACTATATTATGTTTATTAGTTTGTCTATAAAATTTGTAGCAAAAAATAGCATAATTACAATAAGTGTACAAATTATCATAACGGTAGTAAAAATTATATCATCATTTTTATTAATATCTGATCTAATATGGATTATATTATGGTTTTTAGCGAACATAGTATTGTAAACAATAGGAAAACAATAAGAAACACTAAGTAAAGTAGAAACAATAATTGTAATAATGATTGCTAAATTTTGATATTTTATAATCATTGATAACAATTGATATTTTGCCATAAAACCAATTGTAATTGGCAAGCCTATCAATGAAACACAGGCAACACACATAGCAATCATAAAAACAGGAATATCTTTACCGATTCCATAAATTTGACTAAGGTTAGTTTTGTTAAAATAGCTATAAATTATTCCAGCTCCAAAGAACAAAATAATTTTTGCAAAAGCATGTGCAATCATCAACAATAATGCCACTTTCATTGCGCTTCCAGAAAACATACTTGCCGCCAAAATAGCATATGAAAGCTGGGCAATAGTAGAGTATGCTAATCTTTTTTTTATATTATCTTGAAATATTGCAACTATTGACATTATAAAAATAGTTACAACAGATAAAATTGTAAGCCAATTTTCTCCATAAAATGTAAATATTGATTGCCTTAAAAACTGTGCCCCAAATATAAAATATATTACAGAAATAATCGCAAATAATCCACTTTTAACAACAACTACGGCATGTAAAATACTGCTTACTGGGGTTGGTGCCGTCATAGCATTTGGAAGCCAATTATGTACTGGAAAAATTGCAGCTTTGGCGATACCAAAAATCATCATTGCAAACAAAATATTGATACTATTTATAGATATTTTATGTCCAGCTAAAATGCCCCCATAAACAAAATTTGTATTGCCAACTATCGCTTGAATTATCAAAATTGCAGGTAAGAACAAAAGGGACGAAGATGCAATTAAATATGTTAAATAAATTCGTGCAGATTTTTTTGCCTCAGCATCGCGATTATGCGCAACCAAAGGATAGGTGCTCAATGTTATCATTTCGTAAAAAATAAACATTGTAAGTAAATTTGCAGATAATCCAAAGGCCAACCCAGACATTATTGATAAATGAAAAAAACAAAAGAAAATTCTACGATTTTCTAAATCATTAACACGCGCATATGCAATTGCATAAAGAAGTGATAGTGGATATAAAATTGCGATCATTGAGCAAAAAAGCATAGACCTGCCACTTGTTTTAAAATCAATAATTGCATTGCCAAAAATATTGCCAATTTTGATATATAAAACTGTATTTTCTGCAAATATAACATATGTAGCGTAGATTGTAATTACTGCCGTTAAAAATGCACATAATATGCCAAAACTATATATTTTGTTATAATATTTTTTAGGTGTACTAATACAAAAAATAGACGCTAAAAAAGATGGAAATAAAATCGATAAAATCAAAAACATTTTTTAAAATATTTAATATATAAAATATATATTTTTTTATCTTTTTGAAGTCAAGATTTTTAAAAAAAATACTTGTAAATAAAAAAAACATTCAATGAGTATAGCAATGATATAAGTTATTTTGGATGTGTTTGGCGGCATAAAATCAGCAATTTCTAGCTTTTTTAATAAAGAAGATAGTGTGTATCATAATAATGAAATTAAAGATTTAATATCTTCTTTAAAAACAGATTTAATTAATTCTGATATATCTGTTAATTTTGCAAACGATATAACAAAAAGTATTGCAAATTCAATTAAGCATTTTGATAAAAATACCCCAAATATAAAAGAAAAAATATTTATATTAATGAAAAATAAAATTCAAGATGTTTTGGGGGGCAATTTTGAAGGAATAAAGCTAGAAAAAGATAAAATGACGGTAATTATGGTTTGTGGCCCACAAGGTGCCGGAAAGACAGCTTTTTGTGTTAAATTATGCAATAAAATTAGGCAATCCAAAAAACATATTCGCATTGCAACATGTTCGGTTGACATAAAAAGACCAGCCGCTCAACAACAATTAAAAAATATAGCAAAAAAAGCAGGTATCGATCATATAGAAATTGGCGATGGAACATATAATTTTTCAACAACAACTTCATGCGCTGCATATTTATATTCTATTGCATATAAATCTGGATATTCCGTGTTGGTTGTTGATACGCAGGGTGTTTCTGTTACGAATGCGGTAGAGATTAAGAGGTTGCGTTGCGTTAAAGAGATTATAAAACCTGATGAAACATTGCTTGTTTTGGATACAACAATGGGACAAGTTTCTGCTAATATTGCTACAAAATTTGATCAATTAATTGGTATAAATGGGGTTGTTTTAACAAAAGTAGATAGCGACAGCAATGGTGGCGTTGCCATAAATGTTAGAAGTGCAATTAATAAGCCAATAAAATACCTAAGTATTGGTGAAAAAATTGAAAATATAGAAGAATTTCATCCAAGCAGAATTGCAAATCGAATGTTAAATATAGGTGATAACGAAGGAATGAGGGATCATATAAAAAATTCTTTTTCAACAAAATCACAAATATCTTTGGCAGATAAAATTTCTGGCGGAACATTTGATTTTAATGATTTATATGATCAGTTAATTGATATAAAAAAAACAGGAGGAATAAGTTCTATATTTAATTTTTTACCAACAAAGGCAAATGATGATCGTATTAAAAAAGAAGCTTTGGTTAAACAACAAATTGCTATAATTTTATCAATGACAAAACAAGAGCGTAAAAACCCAGCTTTAATAATTAAATCTCGCAGAGAAAGAATCGCTATTGGCTCTGGCAATTCATTGGCAGCTGTTATTGAAACAATTAATAGGCTGATTAGATTACGAAAAGCATTAAATTGTTAAACATTAATTATAACTGATATTATAATTATAAAAATAAATATCGATAATGCCCAAATAGAATTTTTATTATAAAAAATATTTTTTTCAATATATTCATTATTAATAACAATATATTTTTTATATATTATTTGTAAAATATTGATGATAATTTTATTGCCAAAATCATGCATTGTAATAACAAAAATCTTAATTATTTTAAATAACGGAATTAATATTCTTTCATATATCCAAATAAGATCAAAACCAAATTTACCACCAATTTTTATTGATTTAATTGATATTAAATAATATGTTATTAAGCATATAATTATTTCTATTATAAATATTTTGTAATCGATATGAAATGTATCAAGCAAATATTTATCAAATATATTATAAATATTCGCAATAATTATAACAACCATGATAGATGTTATGGCGGCAAGAATAATCCAGTTAATCATTTTATAATGCACTAAATTATTAACTTTTTTATTAACAGAATTTAACGATTCAGCTATAATTTTTGTTCCTATTATGCAACAAAAAAATTGCCCAATCATATGAAGTATATTTATAATATTATTATTACTATAAAGGGCTACATCGGCAAAAAAACTAACCGTAAATGGTAAACCTATAATGTTTGCTATTAAAAAAAATATTATTAAACATTTTAATATTTTATTTTTCATGCTATAATTACTTTCATCGTGTGAAATGTTTCTAACATATTCTGGGTGTAAATCATATAAAATTCCAACACAAACACTAACACAAAACATTGCAATCATGTTCATAAACAATACAAACCCAAGAGAATTATGATTAAATGAATTATCTGATGCACAAAAGCTAATTATTACACCCAAATGAAGTATCATCCAATGGTTAATAATTCTTCGTAAATCTGAGTTTATTATTGCACAAATACCCGAATATACAATCATTATGCCCCCTATAATATATAAAAAATCTATACCAAAAAATGTATTTATAAAAAATAATAAATAAATTTTTGTAGAGACTGTTGATAAAATAACTGCACTAAAACTGTCTATAATTGTATAACATTCTGTTATTATATATGAAAATGGTGGCACCCCTAAATTCATTAATAATCCAATTAAAAATAATAATTCTGGTATTTTCCAAACCCATACTACATTGGTAAAATTAACAGAAGATGTTATACCTATATTCTGTGAATTCAAAATATACCCTACAACGCCAACCATCATTAAAACCCCGGAAATACAATGAACTATAACATATGCCATACCTACATCTTGCCTTTTTGTGTCTGTTAAAATTATAATAATAGACAAAATGGATATAACCTCTAAGTAAACAAAGGCAACAAAAAGATTACCCGATGTTATGGCACCAACTGCTGATGCGATATAAAAATAATAACTAAAAATCTTATTATTTTGTGCTTTGATATCAAATAAAATTGCTGCATATCCAATAAAATATAAAAAATATAAAATTGGCGCCACATATCTGTTATTATATAATTCAAAATTTTGCTTTGATGATAAAAAATTATCATCAATATTAAGTGTGATATCGGTATAATATGTTACATATCCGAGACCTAAAAACAAAATTATTTTTGAAAACGGAATTAATTTTATATTAATTTTTTGTATTATCATTTTTGATAATATGGCAATGGTGCCAACAAAATATAGTATAAAAGATGGATTTATCACAATGTTATTAAATATCATATATTAATATATTATATTATATTATTTATCAAATATGCTTAAATATAAAAGTCCACAACAATAACTCTGTCTCTGCCTGCCAAATCTTTTATAACTTTTATGCCAGGCACATCTTTAGCTTGATCTGAGTCTATTTCGAATAATAAAAATCTAGGTTTTTTTGTTGCCAAATTGCACGATTTTAGTATCGATTTATAAAAAGATAAACCATCAAAATTATCTGTTAATGCCATTTTTGGTTCAAATTGTATAACTTGTTTTTCTAGATTATCATATTTTTGTTGCGAAATGTAGGGAGGATTGGATATTATAATGTCGGCATTTTCTATTATATCTAACGATATCTCAAAAACATCTCCACAGACAATATTTGCCTTGATATCTAGCAACTTAGCATTTTTCTCAGCGATTTTTAGGGCATTTTTATTCAAATCAAACAAAGTCAAATCAATATCAATATTTTTTGCAATTGCAAGACCTAAACATCCGCTTCCACAACACAAATCAAGTACTTTATCTCCACTTTTACATAATTTTATTGCCTCGCTAACTAAAATTTCAGAATCGTGTCTTGGAATAAGCGTTGAATCGTCTACAATAAATTTATATCCATAAAAATATTCATAACCAAAAATATATGATAATGGCATACCTGTTTTTCTTTTTTCTATAATATTAAAAACTTGTTTTTTATGGCTTTCTATAATTAAAATATTAGTTAAAATACTTTTATTAAACGAAATACCTAAAATGTGCTCAAAAATTCTATCCGGTTCGCTGTTATGATTTGCAAAATCAATATTATCAATGGCAGTTTTAATAAAATTGAAAAATTGCAAACTATTCATATTCGTTTTGTAATATTATAAAAACCCCCCATAATTCCAAAAGCAAACAATACAATCATTGGAATCACACTGTTATACAATTTATAAAAGCCAAAACCTATTAATAATCCCGTTAACCCGCCAGCAAATAAATCAATAATAATATATATAATTTGCGAATAATCAAAATTATTTTTTATAACATTATTAGTGATGGGTTTGTTAAATTTTTCTATTTTTTGCTCTAATACACCAATATCAATATCGTCTCCTTTTCGGCGTAAAATATTTTTTTTCATTGCCTGTTCAAGGCGTTTTTTACGGGCTTCTTGTTGAGCTGACATTATAATTAATCTTAATTATATTTTTTATATATATTGATTATAAAAAACAATATATAATTCTTAATTTCTATTAAATTTATTTTTTTATATAGTATGTCAGCATTAATGAATATTTGTCATTGTATTAATAGCGTAATATTATATAAAATATTAACCATTCCATTGCTTATTTGGCTGTTTGTTGGGGTGGGTTTTTTGATAATGTTCAAAATAAAATTTGCAAACATAACTTATTTACCTGAGGCATTAAAATATGCATTTGGCAAAAAAAAACAATCAGATTCGGTTAGTGCGGGTGTTGGATCGATAACAGCTTTAATGTCGCAATTAGCCTGCAATTTAGGAATTGGAAACTTTGCAGGATCCGCTTTGGCGTTATATTATGGCGGGCCAGGAGTTATATTTTGGTTTTTTGTGCTTAGCTTTATATCGAGTGCTATAAAATTTGGTGAAGTTGTGTTGGCACATAAATATAGAATCATAGAAAATGGAGAAATAAAAGGTGGTGCATTTTATTTTATAGAAAAAGGTCTCGGTAAAAAATTTAAATTTAAGAGATTAATAAAGTTTTTTGCTATATTATCTGCTTTGAGTGTTGTTTTTATATGCACAACAACATCTGCAATGCAATTTAATCAAATTAATACATTGTTGTTTGCAAAAAATGGAGTTTTAGCAATTGATAAAAATGTTTATGTGTCTGCAATTTTAATGGCAATATTTATTGGACTTTTGCTTTTTGGTGGGCTAAAAAAAATTGGTTTTGCTGCGGATATTTTGGTGCCAATTATGGGAGTTTTATATATCGCAATTTGTTTAGTAATTATTGCAATAAACTATAATAATATATTGCCATCATTCGGGTTAGTTTTTGCTGGTGCTTTTAATTTTGAAGCAGGACTTTCAGCATCTGTTGCTACATTTTTGTTTGCATTGCAAAAAATAATAAATGCAACCGATACTGGGGCTGGTTTTTCTGCCATAAGTCAGTCAAATTCTAATGTAAAAATTGCAGGACAACAAGGGCTGGTTTCTTTTTTTGATCCATTCATAGTTGCAACAATTATGGCAATTGGGGCATTTGCAGTTTTAGTTATTGGTGTACCCTATAATGATCCTCAATTTATGGGATTATTAGCAATAAAACAAGCTTTTATATCACTTCATCCAATTTTTGAGCATATTCTAATTTTAATTGCCTTTATGTTTGGTTTTACAACAATTATGGCGGTTGGTTTTTATGTTCAGCAGGCATGTATTTACTTGTTTGGATCAAAATTTAAAAATACATATATAGTATTGTATATTTTTGGATATAGTATTTTTAGTTTTGGAAATGCAACAGTAATATTTTCTATTTTAGATATAGCTTATTCAAGTGGTGTAATGATAAATTTAATAGCAATTGCCTTGCTTCACAAAGATATAAAAATGGCTTGGCAGGAATATTTATTGAGTAAAAAATAATAATATCTTTTTTATAATATCGCACCTCATTTAATAATAGTCACATATCTTTAAATGAGGTGTTATTTTTTTAAGCGCCAGTCTTAAAATGCACAATATCGCCATCTTTAACTACATAATCCTTGCCTTCTAATCGCAATTTGCCAACTTCTTTGCTACCAGCAATTCCTTCGCAAGCGATAAAATCGCTATATCCAACAACCTCAGCTTTAATAAAATGCTTTTCAAAATCGGTATGAATAACCCCAGCGGCAACAGGTGCGGTGCTATTTTGCGGAACAGACCAAGCTCTTGCTTCTTGCTCGCCAACGGTAAAAAATGTAATCAACCCTAAAAGGCTATATCCATTAATAATTATTTGCCCTAAACCTGTGTCTCCAAAACCGGATTCAACCAAAAAAGATTTTTTATCTTCTTCGCTAAAATCCATCATTTCGGATTCTAATTTGGCACAAATTGGCACAACTTTTGCCTTTTGTTTTTCTGCATATATTATGATTTTTTCAAGTAAATGTTTATCGCTATTATCTTCGTTAACATTTGCAACATATAAAACTGGCTTTGCTGTAATTAAATGAAATTGTTTTAAAATAGCTTTTTCATCATCAGAAAAATCAATAAAACGAACCATTATTCCATTGTTTAGTCCGTTCAAAACTTTTTCTAAAACTTCATTTTCTGCAATTGCATCTTTATCTCCCATTTTTGCTTTTTTTGCAACAGAAATTGAGCGTTTTTCTATGCTAGATAAATCTGCTAAAAGCAATTCTGTTTCAATAACTTCAATGTCTCTAATTGGGTCAATATTATTTTCTACATGCGTAATATCCTCGTCTTCGAATGCTCTTACAACATGTAAAATTGCATCAACTTCTCTTATGTTTCCTAAAAATTGATTACCTAAGCCTTCTCCTTTGCTTGCACCCCTAACTAGACCTGCAATATCAACAATATCTATATAATTTGGAATAATTCTTTGCGAATTTGCTATATTTTTCAATTTTGTAAGCCTTTCATCTGCAACCGCAACACGACCTGTATTTGGCTCAATTGTGCAAAATGGATAATTTGCCGCTTGAGCATTAGCTGTGTTTGTAATTGCATTAAAAATTGTTGATTTACCTACATTTGGCAAACCAACTATGCCACATTTGAATCCCATTTTATAAAAAATAATTTATTAATTAATATTGTTATTTTATAAAAATCAATTGCTTTTTATAAAAAAAATATCTATTTAATTTATCTAAATATTAATTAATTTATATTAAATATGCTAAAAAATCAAGATATATTAGATGGATTAAACTGGAGATATGCAACAAAAAAATTTGATAATACTAAAAAAATTAGTGATAATAATTTTGAAACTCTTCTAAAATCATTGCAATTATCTGCATCTTCATATGGTTTGCAGCCTTGGAAATTTATTGTTGTTAAAAATAGAGATATTTTAGAAAAATTAGTTCCTGTTTCTTGGAATCAAAGGCAAATTATTGATTGTTCACATTTTATTGTATTTGCAGGATTAAAATCTATAAGCCGAGAATATATTGATAGACATATCGAAAATATTGCAAAAGTTAGAAATGTAGATTTATCTACATTAGAAGGCTATAAATCTTTAATGAATAATAATTTGGTTAATATTAAAGATATTGAATGGTCTGCGCGACAAGCTTATATTGCCCTTGGAACATTAATGATGAACGCATCTTTGTTACAAATAGATTCTTGTCCAATGGAAGGTTTGGATACTCAGAAATACGATGAAATACTTGATATTAAAAATGGCGATTATAGCTCTTTATGTGCATGTGCTCTTGGATATCGTAGCGACGAAGATGATTATGCTAAAAATAAAAAGGTAAGATTTGATATGAAAGATATTATTTCGTATTTATAAATATATTTTTATAATGAATTGGTTAATATAAAAAAATTTGGAATTTTAGCAAAAAGTTCAATTTTTGGAGTAATATCTTGAATGTAAATGGTGTACGCAACCAAATGTAAATCTTTTGATAAATTGCAATTACCGTGATACTTAAAATCGCCAACAATTGGGCAACCAATATGGCTTGCATGAAGACGAATTTGATGGGTGCGTCCAGTTTTTGGGCGAAATTTAACAAGCGCAATATTGCGAATTTCATCAATTTTTAAAACTTCATAATCTGTAATTGATAATTTACCTTCTTGTGCATTTTCACATTTATGCATTTTGCCTTGTGTTTTTGCCTCGGCAATATTGGTTATGATTGTGCCACTATTTTGTAAAGGAATTGGGTTTAAAACGGCTAAATATTCTTTTTGCACATTGCTGTTTTGAAAGGCATCTGCAATTTTTGTTGCTGTTAGACGATTCTTTGCAATAACAATAAGACCAGAGGTATCTTTATCTAGTCTATGAACTATTCTTGCATTGCCTGGCCAAATAATTTGTGAAATATCATCAAGAGAATATTTTAAACTACCGCCACTTTGGGTAGCTAAGCCTGCTGGTTTATCTATAATTGCTAGGTTTTCATCTTCGTATCTAATACATTTAAGAATTTGATCGACTATTTTTTTATTAACAAAATATTCTTTTTGTGGTTTATCGGAAATATCAAGAGAATAGTTAACACAAATTGAATCTCCGCTATTTAATTTATTTTTTAATTCTTTGACAATTTTATCGTTGAGTAATATTTTTTTATCACGCAACAGTTTGCAAATAATGCTGTGTGTTAAATTTAATTTTTTACCTATAAACCTATCAACTCTAATTCCGTCAAAATCATTTTCAACTTGCAATATTATTCCCATGATCCTTCAACTTCATCATATTTTTTATCTCTTTTTTTGCGTTTACGGCGTTTTTTACGAATTGGCTTAATAACTCGCATTGCCAAATTTGTATTAATATATTCTTCGCAAGTTTGATCCATAACATCAAGTTGTTGAACATAAAAATGCTCAGCGTCAGCTACAATATTATAATCTATAACATAATTTTTTTGTTGCCTCCATTCATCAACCAAAGCTGATATTTTATCAACTGTTGCAATTGTATCTTTTTCACCCGCTATAACTAAACCATTAGATGGGCATGGCATAGAAAATGCAAAATCATAATGATCTGCAGGTGGTGAAATCATAACAAATCCTTCTATTTCTGGGCGTCTAGTTGCGATATGCATAGCAACCCAAGCACCAAATGAAAAACCTCCAATCCAAAAATGAGATGCTTCTGGGTTATTATTTTGTAGCCAATCCAAAGCTGTCGAAGCAGAATTTAATTCGCTAACCCCGTTTGTAAATGAACCCTCTGATTTTCCTACACCAGGAAAATTAATTCGTAAAACCGTAAACCCCGTACGAACAAATGTTTTAAATAAATGATAAGAAACCTTATTATTCATTGTCCCTCCATGCAAAGGATGCGGATGTAAAACTAACGCTACTGGCGCTGACTGATTCTCGTTTTGATGATATCTACCCTCAATTCTACCTGATGGACCCGCAAAATAAACTTCTGACATAGTAAATACAATTATGATTAAACATAAGTGAAAACCAAAAAAATAATTGTCAATTTTAATTATTTTCAATAAAATAATATTTTTATTGCTTTTTTTAAAAATGGAATCATTCGTGTTTAAAATTAGTTATTAAAAAATGTTAGATAACTCAGAAATTTATGCAGAATTAGGAGGTGAATCCGATAATATAAATAAATATATAAATATTGGCAATTTATTAAAAAATCGCAGATTAGATATGAATATATCTGTTGATAATATGGCGAGAGCATTAAAATTATCGTCAAACTATATAATAATGGTAGAAGAGGGTGAATACGATACAGTATCTCAAAAAATATATTATTTTGGATATATTCGTAATTTAGCAAGATATTTAAAGCTTGATGAAGAAATAGTCTTGCGGTATTTAATAGCTGAAATTAAAATAGATGAAAAATCTTTAAAAAATAATATTGATAATGCTGATAAAAATATTCTAAGCAGATCTATTATGTCTGGTAATTCAAATAATTATAAAAAAAATAATTATAACTCTATGTATTTGATTATATTTTCTATAATCACATTATTATCTTTTGGCTTGCTTATAAAGTATCAGTCAAGTATAAAAAATGATCCAATTGCATTTACATCTGCAAAACAAAATATTAAATTATAACCATATGATAGGAACTTGGCAATTAATATTAATTTTAATGATTGTGTTTGTATTGTTTGGTGCCGGTAAATTGCCAGCAGTTATGGGGGATATAGGAAAAGGATTGCGTAATTTACGAAAAGGGATAACTGAAACAGAAGATAAAAAAGAATAATATGTTTACTTTTGAAGAAATAATTGCAAAATTATCAAATTTTTGGATGCAAAATGATTGCGTTATTTTGCAATCTTACGATACAGAGGTTGGTGCTGGTACTTTAAGTCCGCATACGGCATTGCGAGTTCTTGATAATAAACCGTGGAACGCATGTTATGTTCAGTATTCTCGTAGACCATCGGATGCTAGGTATGGAGAAAATCCTAATAGATTAGGGGGGTATTATCAAATGCAGGTAATTTTAAAACCGGCACCAGAAAATGTACAAGATTTGTGCTTACAAAGTTTAAAACAAATTGGAATCGATTCAAGAGATCATGATATCAGGTTTGTAGAAGATGATTGGGAAAATCCATCAATTGGTGCATCGGGGCTTGGTTTTGAAATTTGGTGCGATGGAATGGAGGTTGTGCAATTTACTTATATGCAACGGATGGGGGGTATGGAGTGCGAAGTTGTAGCCGCAGAAATTACATTTGGGCTCGAAAGAATTGCAATGTATTGTCAGGAAGTTGATAATATTTTTGATATTACTTGGCATAAAAATATTAAATATAGTGATGTTCATTTTAAAGAATATGAAAATGAGCAATCTAAATATTACCTTGATTATCACGAAGATGATATAGATGTTAAAAATGCATTTGAGCGAGCAAAAATTGAAGCAAATAGATTGGTTGATAATAATTTAATTTTGCCAGCATATGAATTTTGCTTAAAGGCGAGCCATAATTTGAATATTTTAGACGCTCGCGGTTTGCTGTCTCATTCAGAAAGAACAAATAGCATTTTGATGATAAGAGAGCTTGTTAAAAAATGTTGTATTGCTTGGAAAGAAAAATATTAATATTGACAACTAAACAAAGCATAATATGTTATAAGCATTAAGTCTGTTGATTATTATGAATGTGAGGGGGGGGGAACAAAAGTTAGCATATCTATCTGGCAAAGAAAAATCATTTTCGCTTTGGTTAAACAGTTTGCGAGATATGGTTATTGATTCTGTTGAGCAGATAAATCCAAATATAACAAGAAATCAGGCAAAGATTATAACAAAAGAGTTTTTGGGTGCAAATATTAAAGAAACATTATCAAAACATAGACTTTTCATAAACGATATAAATCCAAAAATATCAAATGCTGTTGACGAGGTAGAAAAGATTTATAAAAACGAAAAATATTTAACTTCGGCAACAACAGAATTTGCAAAAAACGATTTTTATGACGAACCATGTTTAAGATTCACGGCAAATCCGCATGTTGATAATTTTGAATTTGGTCTTTTTTCTCCAGCCGACGCAATGACAAACAATCAAACAAGTTATATAACCGACTATTACGATATGTCGAACGATTATGCTCAACAAAAATTACAAGATTGGTATACTATAAAGAAAAAATCAATTAAAGATGATTATCAAACAAATCATCAACAAATAGATTGGTTGTTTGAAGATTTGCTAAACACACAAGCAAAAATAAAAGAATATTCGGATATTTTATATAAGTCTGGCAAAACATCTGTTCAAATAAAAGATTATGTTAAATTTGGTGTGATAGAAGCTAAAAAAAACAATCAAACATTGCAAGAATATTTTATAGCAGAAAAAAATAAAGAAGGTTTGGCAAAAATTATACTTATAAAACATGTTGCCAATCTAAAAAAAACCGAAGATAAAATAGACGAATTGATAAAGAACAAAGAAGGGTTAAGGGAGATAGTGGATCAAGAAGCACGATCGTTTCTTGGAGACATTGAAAAGGAATCTAAAGATGAGAGAAATGAAAATGTAGTTTATAGACCAAATTGCGGTGCAACACCGGGGTTTGATACTTTTACGGATTCTTTAGAATCAAGATTAAGATGTCTTACTTTTGCTGGCACTAAGGCAGATAAAACTCGCGACAAACTTTCTGAATTCTTGGGCTTTCAATATATCTATGCAAACGAAACACTAAAAGCCAATAATCTTGCAACAATTGATAAACTAGGCGAACAAAGATATAGAAATATTTCAAAGCTTATTGATTACATAGATGGTGAATCTAAAAATGATTATATACAAAGAATAAATAATGTAGAAACAACAAATGGCAGAAATGAAGCTTTGATAAAATTAACAAAATTTGAACAAGCAGATATAATAAGTGCAAAAAATATGATTGGCAAGGGAAAGCCAATAGAAAGCATATATCTTTCTGTTAAAGATACTAATGGCGATGAGAAGCAAGCAAATGATATGTTTTATAGCGAAAAAGGCATAAAACAAATGTATGGAGTTTTGCATTATTTTGGCAAAAATGCATTTGCAGATGGAGTTTTTGTTTTTGAAGAAATAAGTGGATTAAAACACCAAATTAAAACATTAAACAAAGAAACTAACAGATATCAAAATGCAACATATGACGATGTTATAAAGGATATTGATGCATATTTAATTGCCAATCCAATAGGTGCAGATTATGCGGAAACTCAAAATTGGAAAGGTGCAGAAACAAGATATTTAGAAGTTTATCAAGAGTCTTTGCTTGCAACACACAAAAAAGTTTTAGATTTGCAACAATCTGTTGAAAAATATAAACAAGACACAAAATATACAGATTCAAATATAGCACAATTAAAGGCAAAAACACTAGATAAAAATATGCATGATACAAATTTGGCTTATTATTTTAAAGAAAAACCTGTTGCAAAACCAAGAACAAGTTTGCAAAACCAGAAACCAACCCCTCAGAATTCAAGACCCAGTTCTTCAAAAATAACTGCCACTTTGCCAACAGATTTTGTGCCAAGCTATTCTGGGCAGTTTGTTGCAAAAAGAGGTAGCAACAGTGCTAGTGTTTTGCAAAATAAAAATACAATAAAAATAACAGAACAAAACATAGAAGAAAAATTATGCAAAAGATCAAATAGCTCTTTGCCAAAGATAGATAAATCACAAACAGAAAAATTACATAACAGATTTAATAAATATTTAGGCAATATAAAACCTAACACTTTTTAAAATAATAATTTTTATAAATATGAACACACAAAGTTTAAAAGATGGAATTGCAAACAACAAACAGGATAACAAAGTTGCAGAAAAGACATTTAAACAAATGATTGCAGAATTTAACGATACATACAATAAGGCCAAAATGCCAATTATAGAAAACCATATGCAAGGTGAGACACCAGAAGACAAAGGAGAATTTAACGGTTTAAGAAAATTTTTACTTGATATAGATAAGCGGACAAATAAAGGTGTCTTTCGACATACAATGTTACATTTTTATCGTGACAGCTATAAGGAAAAATATAAAGAAGAAATTGCAGCCGCAGAAAAAGAACTAGAAACAAAATTTATTTTTGATGTAGCACCAAACCTAAAAACTGATACAAATGTTGCCACATTAATTGTTAAACTGAAAGAAAGAAAAAGATTACTTGCAATTTGCAATGTATATTTAAAACATAACAAAAATTTTATAGAAAAAAATGAGGATCAATCGATTGCTGATTATATTCACGCAGAAGAAAATCGCAATTTTGATAAAAGATCTGATGAGATAAATAGTTTTTGCTGTGATAATCTTAGGATTAAATTAACAGATGAATCTGAAAAAATATTTGCGTCTCAATCACAAACAAATGAATATATAGCAAGTACAATACAAGATCACAAAGATTTGTATCCGCAACAAAATATTTATCAACATTTCATGGATAAAGACCCTCGTAAAGCACGGAATATAAAAGGTTTAGAATACGACAAAGAATTTGGATATAAAATATTGCAAGATTTTAAACAATCTGTTGAAAAATGGTGCGATTTGACCTTGGAAAGATTAGGTATAGCCTGTAGTGCTGCCGAATTTAATATTAAATTAAATGCGAGATTAGCAAAATTGCAACCAAAAACAGAATTTCCATCATTAAATATGGCAAAACTTATTAAGCCACAAAATCCAAAAATAACCTCAATACAAGAAGAAACAGAAAGGATATCAAGACTAAGTAGCAGAAAAAATTCCGGAATATTTAATCCAAAACAGACCTCCGCACTGAGCAGTAGAAGAAATTCTGTTAATCTTTTAAATCAACAAACAGAAACCATTACCCCTATTGTTCCAATCGTGTCATCAAAATTATTACAGCAACAAACACTATCTAATAGTCGGCCCTCCTCTGGTGGGTCTTACCCCGGCTTTGATATAAAAATGGCAACAAAAAAATTACAAGATATGAAAAAAATTGGCAAAAGAACGGCATTAAAATTAACAAAGATAAATTTTGATGGCAGCAATATTAATACGATCTAAAAGTTTGTGTTCCGCGATTGTCATATCCAATCCCCTTTTGTGATTCTTGATTATAATAATAATCATGGTTATTGTTATTGGTTTTTTCTGTTTTATAAGTCGCATCAGAAACATTTGGCTCTTTTGTAACTCCTGACACCATTCCACATTTTAGATCCCTGTTAAGAAGATCATAATTTGTTTTATCTGCATTGTAATCATTATCTTTTTTTGTTAAATCTATTGTTTGCAATTGTTTAATTACAGATCTTTTTTGCGCTATTTGTGATGAAAAAATTGATCCAATAAAAATGAAAAATCTAGATATAATATTTATATTGCTGTATTTATCTTTTAATGATTTTAATGGATTGATGTATAAATTTGCCTGACTTGCATGTTTTTTTATCATCTTCTGTTTTGTTGTTTATTTGTGTATTTGTTGATGAAATTACTTCTGATGGTTGTCTGTTTATTGTGCCGTTATTTATATTTTGATATATTGGTTCGTATACCGGTTTATATTTTGAAACAGTATGCACTGGAGTATATCTAGAATTGTTTGTTTTATTTTGTGATACTTGATGTATTTTTTTTATTGGATTATTTTTTG
This sequence comes from Rickettsia typhi, assembly GCA_945876965.1. Classification (GTDB taxonomy): domain Bacteria; phylum Pseudomonadota; class Alphaproteobacteria; order Rickettsiales; family Deianiraeaceae; genus CAMCQG01. Next base: position 22,453 of record CAMCQG010000006.1, on the reverse strand, counting down.
TTGGTGTTATCTCTTTTTTTTGAGCTATCTGTCTTATTTTTGTATCTCTATCTTTATTTAGACCGCTGACATGACTATTAAATTTAGATAAATCAGGTTTTATTTCTATATCTTGTGTTTGTAAACTCTTTATCTGTTTTTTATCAAAACTATCATACAATGTTTTGTCTAATAAAAAAGCCGATGAAATATTGTTACATAGGTCGCACGCATCTTTGTATTGCAAATCAAGCATATCAAATGGTGTCAATCCATGTTCATTTTTCAATTCAATGTCTGCACCTCTCTCAATTAAAAAATTAATTGTTTCTGTGTCGCGTCTGGCACAGGCTATGTGTAATGCTGTGTTACCAAGTCTACATTTTTGATTTATCAATTCTTTAAACCCATCATCTCCAATTGTTTCTTTAATTTTTTTTGCTATGTTGAGTGCAGAATGTTGTTCATCAAATGTAGCCCCGCCTGAAGTTTTATCTTTATATCCCTTTGTTAGTATCAAAAATAATGCATTATTATCGATTGCTTGTTTTAAAAAATCTATTTTATCACCAAATGTTTCAATAAATTTATGAGCAAATTCATTGTTTCCGTTTGCTATTGCCCAAATTAACGGGGTATTGTTCTTAAAAATAGTATCAGTTACATTTGGATCGTAATTACCCATATCTTTTAGAGCATCGTGATTGCCCCTCAAAGCTAAATCCATCAATAAAGGTCTTTGATTGATTGGACTTGCTTGTAATGTAGAATTTTTATCATCAGGATTAGAAATGTATTGTTCTTGCTCAACTCTTTCAAAATGATTACGATTGACAAAGTTTATAATTGTTGTATCGCCACTACCATAACTACCTTCTACCGCATGTTCGGCATCAGGAATTAAAATAATAAAATTTTTTTTAAAACAATCACTTGCAAAACTATTAAACAAACCAATCTCAATCCATTGCTCATTATTTCCAAATTCATTTTGTATTTTTTGGTTTATTCTGCTCTTTAACGCTTTTTTATCAAAGGTATCCAATAATATATTGTCTATATTATATCTAAATCTTGTTGCAAATGCGTTTAATATATTTATATTATCATCAGTCTCATTCTCATAATTATCAATTATTTTTCCCAACTTATCTTGTGCATATGTTATTAATTGTGCTCTGTGTAACAAATGTTTTTTATCTTCAAACTGACCATTGCCATTTTTTTCTCCAAGTAATGCATGAAAAAAACAATTTCCATAACCCATGGTATTGATTTTTATAAAATTGCAACAAATATTTTTTATATTTAATAGCTATATTTATGAAAGTAAAAAATATTATTTTGTTATCGTTTGTTGCATTAATTTTGCAAAGTTGTGTGTTTTTTACTGTTCGTGAGCAACACGAAGCAATTGTTGAAAACTGGGGCAAGTTTGACAGGGTAGCAAAAGCTGGCTTTAATTTTAAAAATCCTTTTACAGAAGATATATACGATATTGAATTGAGAGTTCAGCAAATTGATGTAAAAGTTGAAACAAAAACTTTAGATAATGTCTTTGTAAATGTTAATATTAGTGTGCAATATTATATTTCTGATGTTAAAAATGCGTTTTATAAACTTAAAAATCCAAAAGCACAAATTTCATCTTATATTTTTGATGTTATCAGGTCTGAAGTTCCAAAACTTAGCTTGGATAATACTTTTTTGCAAAAAGATAAAATTGCCGAGGCTATTAAAAGCGAATTAACAGATGCGATGAAAGGTTTTGGTTTTACCATTATTAAAACTTTGGTTACGGATATCGATCCAAATCAAAAGGTTAAAGATGCTATGAACGAGATAAATGCTGCAACCAGATTGAGACAGGCAGCTATGGAAAAAGGTGAAGCAGAAAAAATATTGATTGTAAAAAGAGCAGAAGCTGATGCAGAATCTAGGTCTTTAAGAGGTAAAGGTGTAGCACAAGAACGAATTGAAATTGCTAGGGGCTTAGAAGAAAGCATTAAGTTGATAAAAAGTTCTGTTAAGGGTGCAAATATATCAGAAAACGAGATTGTTTCTACTCTTATGATGACACAATATTTTGATGCAATGAAGGCAATAGGAACAAGTTCTGGAACTCACACATTGTTTGTTCAAAGTGGGGCAGGTGCTGTTGGTGACATTCAAAATCAAATAATTGGCGGAATGCGTGCTAGTAAATAATTTTATTTTATATCATTCTTATCTTTATGTTTAAAAATAAGAATGATATAAATATTTAATACTGAATTTCTAAAATTTCATACTCTTTTGTGCCAGATGGAGCCTCAAAAGTTATAACATCTCCAACCGATTTATTTAACAGGCCAATACCCAAAGGAGAAACAACCGAAATCATGTTATTGCGAATATCGGCTTCATTTTCGCCAACTAATTTTATGTTTTTTATGTTACCGGATTCTAAATCTTCAATTTTAACGGATGCACTAAAATGAATTACAGATTTGTCGTGAATATCATCTTTTAAATGGAAAACCTGAGAATCAATTAAAATTTGTTCTAAAAAATTAATTCTCGCTTCAATTAATCCTTGTCTTTCTTTTCCAGTGTGATATTCAGCGTTTTCACGCAAATCTCCTAAATCACGAGCTTCACCTACCGCTATACTAATTTCTGGTCTTTCTACGGTTTTTAAATGATGTAATTCTGCTGATAGCTTATCGTATCCAGCTTGTGTTATCAATTTTATATCGCTCATATATTTTTTATATTTAATTAAAAATGTTTTACTGTATTTTTTATATAATCATACATTGTAACTAATGTTATTATTGCAGCAAACCATAGCACAATTGTACCTAAATTAGCAAGCATTGTATTTGGCTTACTAGCTATCAATATTCCTATTGCAATTAATTGTAAAGTTGTTTTCCATTTTGCAAGTAATGTAACATGTAGCGTAATTTGTTTATTTCCTAAAAACTCCCTTATTCCTGATACTATAATTTCACGCAAACTAATCGCTATACAAGGTAAAACATCGGCTCTTTTTTGTGAAACCAACACAAATAACAAAGAAACAATCAACGCTTTATCTGCAATATTATCAAAACATTGACCAAAACTAGATTCTGCTTTATATTTTCGTGCAAAATATCCATCAAAATAATCAGTAAATGCAACAACTATAAAGATTATTGTTGCAATAAATCTAGACAATAAATTTTGATTAAAAAATAGTATAAAAAAGACCATAATAGGTATAGACCACAACCTTATAGTTGTTAATTTATTTGGTAAATTTTTATAAAATTGCGACATATTTTTTGTAATAATATAAAATACTATCTATCGTATTATTTTTAATTTCAAGTTTATTATTGCATTTAATATTTTATTATAAAAGACTGATACAGTTTGTATCTAGTAAATATAATTTTTATGGTAAAAATAATTGAAATATCAGGTTTTTCTGGTAAAAAATATCAAATTTTTGATCATAACAAATTATCAGAAAAAATTGTTGTAGCAAGCTATATTTCTCCTGATAAAAATAGCATTGATTATGCTATAAAGATAGCACAAAATAACAATGAATGGTCTATTTTATCCGATGAAAATCGTATTGAAATTATCAAAAAATTGCCATTAGAAATTGATAAAAATTCAAAAAGAATTATAGAATCAGTAATGTTAAATACTGGTAAATTACCAAGTTTGGTTGAGGGTGAGATTAAAAAAGTAAAGGAGTTTGTTGATTTTTATATTGAAAGTTTTTTAAAATTAAAAGAACAGGCTGGAAACGAAGTAGAAATTTGTGCAAAAGGTGTTGGCTTGGTTATTTCTCCTTGGAATTATCCATTTGCATTACCCGGTGGTAGTATTTTATCTTCTTTAATTGCAGGCAATAATGTTCTATTTAAACCTTCAAATTTATCAATTTTAGGTAGCTATGTTCTTGCGGAATGTTTTTGGAATGTTGGCGTTCCAAAATCTGCGTTGCAATTTTTGCCAATCGAAGATAACGAGACATCTATATATTTAACAAAAAAACCCGAAATTGACTATATATTTTTTGTTGGTAGCACTCAGGTTGCACTTAATATCATACAAAACAATCCATCGGTTTATATCGCCGCAGAAACAGGAGGGAAAAATGTTATGATGGTAACAAAAACTGTTGATAAAAATAGGCTTATAAAGGATGTTATCCAATCTTGCTTTATGAACGCTGGTCAGGTTTGTTCATCAACTTCGCTTATTGCAATGGTGCCAGAAATTTATAATGATAAATTGTTTTTACAAGAACTTGCAGATGCCGTTAGTCAGATAAAAGTTGCACATGCTTCCGATGAAGAATCTAAAATGCCTGCATTAATTAAGGCTCCGATTGGTGATACACTTTGGGGGCTAACAGAGCTTGAAGATGGGGAGGAGTGGCTATTAAAACCAACAAAGATTGATGATTTATTATGGACACCTGGTATTAGAATGGGAACAAAATTTGGGGGCAGGGCACATGTAACAGAATTTTTTGCACCAACAATTGCTATTATGCAGGTTGCGAATGTTGAAGAGGGTGTGAAAGTTGCAAATGCAACTGGATACGGACTAACATCGGCAATTCAAAGTACTGATAAAAATGAGCAAAATATATGGTTAAATGGCGTAAAAGCTGGCACAATTTCTGTCAATAAAGACACAACAGTTTGTTCAAAAGTAAAAGCACAGCCATTTGGCGGAATGGGAAAATCCGCTTTTGGATCCGGCATAAAAGTTGGAGGATATAACTATATTACACAATTTTTAAAATATACAGATAAATCAATAAAAAGATACGATATAAGTGATCCTGTTATTAATGAAATGGCACATGAAAATGAACAATTTATTGTAAATGCAAAAAATTATAATCATTGGTTTAATGCGTATTTTAGTAAAGAAATTGATCACGAGCTTATTCCAAATATGGTTAATATTTTAAAGTTTATAAAACTTGATAAAATTGCTGTTAGGCTTGTTGAAAGCGACTCTGTTTGTGATATGCTAAGTATGATTTATGCTGCAAGTTTATGTGCAAATAAACTTTATGTGAGTGCTGAAAAATCGGTTGAAAAAAAACTGGTCGATAAATCAGTTATTTATGAAAATGCAGATGATTTTATCAAACAAATATCTGGTTTTAGCCGCATAAGATATGCATCTAAGAGTTCTGTTGAAAATGGAGTTTATGATGCTGCTGCAAAAACTGGAATTTATGTTGCAACAGCGCCAGTGCTTGGTTTTGGACGGTTGGAGTTGTTGCATTATTTGCAAGAGCAAACAATAGTTGTTAATAATTAATTTTTTATCAAAATGAATTTTCTAATAACGAATATCGGTCAGCTGAACGATCTTTTAGTTTATAAATTTTTTGGTATGCCATTTATTTTGATGTGGCTTGTTGCGACATCAATTTTTTTGAGTATAAAAATGCGTTTTATTAACTTAAGATTTTTTGTAGATGCAATAAAAACAATAGTTTATGTTGATCCTGATGCAAAAAAATATAATGATAAAAGAGTGCAAATTAGTCCATTTACAGCTTTTGCAACTCAGGCGGCTGGTAATTTAGGTTTAGGTAATATTGCTGGAGCTGCATTTGCGGTTAAAATGGCAGGCCCTGGTGTGCTTTTTTGGATTTTTATAAGCTCTTTTTTCTTTTCTATTATTAAATTTTGCGAAATTACTTTGGGCCATAAATATCGAATAGTTAATGAAAATGGAGTTATAAGTGGTGGTACATTTTATTTTATTCGTGATGGCTTTGCAAATAAAATATTTTACGGCATTTCATTAAAAAAATTGGGAATTTATCTGGGTATGATATCTGCGGTTATTACAGCAATTGTGGTTTGTAGTTGGTCTTTTTTTCAATTGAATCAAATTGTTGCAATTATTACAGATGGCAAAAATGCATTCAGTAAAACTGGTGTAGATTATGAAGTTATTTCGTGTTCTGTTATTGTTATTTTTCTTGCAGGGGCAGTTTTAATTGGGGGGATTAAGCGTCTTGGTAGTCTTGCTGACATGGTCGTTCCTGTTATGGCTGGCGGATATTTAATAGTATGTAGTTATGTTATATTCTTTTATAAGCATAATATTGTTTCTTCGTTAGCATTGATAATAAATCAAGCATTTTCAACAAATAGCATATTTGGTGGGTGCTGCGTTACTATGGTTATAGCAATGCAAAGAATGATGTTTGCAACAGAAGCTGGTGCGGGAACAGCTGCTATGGTTCATGCAAATTCAAGCCTTAAAAGATCGTCCCGTCAGGGCTTAGTAGCAATTATAGATTGTGTTTTAATAGCAACTATAATTTGTTTTGGGGGGTTTACCATTCTTGTTAGTGGGGTTGATTTTGTTGGCACTCATAATTCAGGAATAATGTTAATGAATCAGGTGTTTGTTAGCGTTAATCCATTATTTCACTATGTTTTAATTGTTATTGCATTTTTATTTGGATTTACAACAATAACAGGAAATGGATATTCTGTGCAAAAATCTGTTGGCTATATTTTTGGCACAAAGCGAGAAAAATTATATTTATATATTTTTATTGTGATTACATTTTTGATGAGTTTTTATGAATCATCATTTTTGGTTAAATTATTTGATGTATTAACAATGTTGATGCTGATACCAAACACGATTGGGTTATTTGTTTTATCTAGTGAGGTAAAAAAAGATTTAGACGAATATATAAAAGAAAAAAAGATATTTTATTCTCATAATTAATTTATAAAAAAATGACTTTTTTATTACCAAAATTGCCATATCAGGCAAGCGACTTAGAGCCTTTTATATCTGCCAATACAATTGGTTTTCATTATGGCAAACATCATCAAACATATATTGATAACTTAAATAAGTTAATTGCAAACGACTATATTGGTTTAACTCTTGAAGAAGTTATTCATAAATCTCATAATGAAGGGAATAATCCGATTTTTAATAATTCTGCACAGGTCTGGAATCATACATTTTATTGGTCTTGTTTAAAAGCAAATGGAGGTGGAAAACCGGTTGGAAAATTAGCCCAGCAAATTGATAAAGATTTTGGTTCTTTTGAAAAATTTAGAGAAGATTTTAAAAATGCAGCATTGACACAGTTTGGGTCTGGTTGGGCTTGGTTAGTTTTTAAGCCAGTTAATAAAAAATTAGAAATTATTAAAACTGCAAATGCCGAAACGCCAATTGCAATATATGACAAAGTTGATGAAAATGGAAATAAAAAGCATTTGATTCCATTATTAACAATTGATGTTTGGGAGCATGCATATTATTTAGATTATCAAAATAAGCGTGCTGAATATTGCGATAAATTAATTGATAATTTATTAAACTGGGATTTTGCTGAAAATAATTTTAATAAGTAATGAAATTTGAAAAATTATCAGTTGATGGGTTAATTTTGGTTCACCATAATATTATTGGTGATGAAAGAGGCTATTTTGTTGAAGATTATAACAGAAATGATTTTGTTGCAGGCGGCATTGATTGTGATTTTGTGCAAGATAATAGATCTTATTCAAAATACGGAACTTTGCGTGGTTTGCATTTTCAAAAAGGTGAACATTCGCAGGCTAAGTTAGTTAAGGTTTTACAAGGAAAAGTATTAGATGTTGCCCTTGATATGAGAAAATCTTCTAAAACATTCGGGCAGCATTTTTCGATAGAATTACAAGCTGGTGATGGGCTTTCCTTTTTTATACCAAGAGGGTTTGCACATGGCTTTGTTGTTCTTTCTGAATCTGCATTATTTAGTTATAAATGTGATAATTTTTATAATAAAAATTCTGATGCTGGTGTGTTTTATGGAGATAAAAATCTTGGGATTGACTGGAAAATAGATAATTTTATTTTATCTGATAAAGATAAGATTTTGCCAAATTTTTGTGATGCATTTGTTTTTGAATAATGATTTTTAATCAAAAAATAATAGATATACATTGGCAAAGAGCAAAAAATAATTTTGAACAACACAATTATTTATATAATGCAATTTGTGATGATTTGTTTGATAATTTAATGGATTTAACAAATTTTAAACCAAAGACTTTTGTTGACCTGTCAAATAAAAATAATTATTTAACACAAAAAATTATAACACAATTTGATTGTGACAATAAAATAAAAATGATGGATAAGTTAGATTTAATAGTTGCACCAATGTTATTGCATCTAATCAATAACCCTGTTGAAGAATTGAAAAACATTGCCTCGCATTTAAACAAAAATGGAGTGTTTATTGGTACATTTTTTGGAGGAAAAACTTTACAAGAATTAAGGGAGTCTTTTATAGAAATAGAATCACAAAATGGATTTTTTTATCCACATATTATTCCAATGGTTGACATAAAAGATGCGGGTAAAATAATGCAATTGGCTGGCTTTTCGGATATAATTGTGCATTCAGATATAATAAATATAAAATATAAAAATTGTCAAAAGCTTATGCGGTCATTAAAATATATGGGGGAAAATAATCCATTAGCAAAGCAAAATAAAGGTTTTTATAGTAAAAATATTTTGCAAAAAGTATCCGAATATCATGATAAAAAATTTAATTCTACAACATTTGATGTGGTTTATTGTTTTGGTTCAATATAATTTATTATGTTCTTGCATATTATAATTGTAATGAAAAGATGATGTTGATATATTTTTATTTTATAAATATATCTTTTTTAATTATATTATTATTATTACTACTATGAGCGACAAAAAACAAGTTGGAAAAGTTAAATGGTTTAACCAACAAAAAGGCTATGGTTTTATTGAACCTGAAGATGGCTCAAAAGACGTATTCGTGCACATCAGTGCTGTAGAACAAGCTGGTATGAGAACACTAGATGAAAATCAAAGAATTTCTTTTATACTTGAAACTAAAAACGGCAAAGCTTCTGCTGGACAATTGAAAGCTGAATAATTATTGTTGCCCTTCGGGGCAATAATACCCCATATGATATATTTTCCTACTGTAAGAACACAAATAAAATGACAGAAATACAAAAACCTAAAGGTGGCAAAAAAGCTATAAAATTAAATGATGTTGAAGAGATGATAAAAGCTAAGCCAGCTGGAATAGAAAAACCTTTAGATGTAGACCCTATTAAACCAAAAAAATTAGAAACAAAACCAGTTCCTGTTGAAATTCAAGATGATGCAGCAACTAAGCCACATTTTGTTGAAAGTCTAGATTTGCACGAAACAACCTTTAAATCTTTACCAATTCCAGATTGGTTATTATCTACATTGACAACAATGGGATATGAAAAACCTACAACAATTCAAGAAAAAGCTATTCCTTTGGCTATTGAGGGTAGAGATATTTTGGCTTCTTCTCAGACAGGAAGCGGTAAAACAGTCGCATTTGGTGTGCCAGTTATGGCAAAACTTGTGGAGTCTGCACAAAGTGGTTGCTTGATTTTAGCTCCTACAAGAGAATTGGCAGCGCAAATTAAAACAGTTATTCATGCGTTGCGTGGTGATAAAAAAATATTTACCGCATTGCTTGTTGGTGGCGAACCAATTATGCAGCAATTTAAGCAATTAAAATCTGATCCAAGAATTATTATTGCTACACCAGGTAGATTAATAGATCATATCAAGCGAGGAACTGTTAAATTGGGTAGATTTGATACCTTAGTATTAGATGAATTTGATAGAATGTTAGAGATGGGTTTTAAAGAAGCAATTGAGCAAATTTTTAGACAATTAGCAGAATCTAAACAAACCTTGATGTTTTCTGCGACAACTCGTGATAGCGTTATGAAACTTGCTCAAAAATACCTAAAAAATCCTGTTGAAATTAAAGTTGGCGTGCCAAAAAGTCAGCCACTTAATATTAAACAAGAATTTGTTTATACTACTCATGCAAAAAAATATTCAGATTTGTTAATTGAGCTTGAAAAAAGACACGGCTCTATTATTATTTTTGTTGGCACAAAACATGGTGTTGATAATTTGGCAGATAAGCTTGAGCAAGATGGTAAATCTGTTGATGTTATTCATGGTGATTTGCGTCAGCGTCAGCGTGAAAATGTTATCAAATCTTTTCGTAACGAAAAATTTGAAATATTGGTAGCGACAGATGTTGTAGCAAGAGGTATTGATATTCCTCATATTATGCATGTGATAAATTATGATATGCCGCAATGTTTGGAGGATTATAATCATAGAATTGGAAGAACTGGTCGTGCTGTTGGATCGGAAGGTTCATCATTGTGTTTGGTTTGTTTGCCTGGTGATAAAAAAAAGTATAATAACATTAAAATGGGTTTAAACTCAGATGAGATGGAGCCAGAAACATATGGTCGTAAAGGCGGTGGAAACGGAGGCGGTCGCAGTGGTGGTGGCAATAGAAGTGGAAATTCTGGCGGTGGACGATTTAGCAACAGAAGTAGCAGAGATTCCTCTTCTGGTGGCGGAGAGCGTAGAACTGGTGGTGGTTTTGGCGGAGGAGGAAACTTTGGACGCAGAAAACCTCGCGATTAATAAAAAATATTCGTATAGACATAAATATATAAATTATGTCTATACGAATATAATATAATAATTGTATATAGATAATAAATGGGTGACTTTGATAAATTAATAAAAAACGCACCAAAAAACTTTGGTGTATATAATTTTATAGACAAAGAAGGTGCAATAATTTATGTTGGAAAAGCTCGTAATTTAAAAAATAGGCTAACAAGTTATACAAAAAATATTAGTTATAGAATGCAAACCGCTGTTAATAAAACCTGTGATGTTCGTTGGTTTATTTGTAAGAACGAAGCCGAAGCATTACTATTAGAAAACGAGCAAATCAAAAAAAATCAACCAAGATATAATATTTTATTAAAAGACGACAAAACTTTTCCAGAAATACTAATAGATATGAATCACGATTTTCCTGCCATAAAATATCATCGTGGCCCACGCAAACTTAATGGTAAATATTTTGGACCATTCGCAAACACAGGACATGTAAAATCTGTTATAGATACTCTAAAAAAAACAACACTTATTAGGGGTTGCAAAGACGGAGATTTTTCATCTCGCATCAGACCTTGCTTAGAATACCAAATAGGCAGATGCACCGCCCCATGTGTTGGCAAAGTAAATAAAGATGAATATTTAGGGCAAATTAAAGATGCCGAACTTATCTTGCAAGGTAAATCTGATGTTGTGCAAAAAAATTATATTCAAAAAATGAACGAATATTCTAGTGTAGATAATTTTGAAAAAGCACAACAAATGCAAGCTAAAATCGAAAGTTTAACATATATATCTAATGCTGTTAAATCAAAGATAAAAAACAAAGACCCGTTGATAAAATATTTACAAGAATCGCATGAAAAAGGTAATAAAAATATTTTAGATAAAGTTAAAGGACTGGGTGAAAAAAGAAAAAAAGCATTATTATTGCATTTTGGATCAATCGATAGCATAAAAAATGCATCACTCAACGATATTGCAAATGTTGGCGGTATTGGTTTGAAAATTGCTAAAATTATTTTTGATAATAAAATATAATATTATATTATGTTACATGATGACCAATAAGACGATCCTTTTAGTGTATCTTTTGTTGTGTTATCATTTTTTAATACATCACACCTCAATCTAGATCTTATGTTGTGTTGTTTATCGTCAGATAAATGTTTTTGGTATAATGTGTCAAGGTTAGTTTTATTGTATTTATTGTGTTTATTTTTTATTATATTTGTTTGTTTTATAAAATTTCTTTTTTTAATCTCTTCTAAATATATTGAATAATATTCACAAAACTCTTTTCGATATGTTTTGCTTTGACAATAAGAAAAAATATGAGGCAATATATTTGGGCATTTTTGATCTAATTTTTTCCAATTTAGCTCATTTGTTTGATAATTTATACAACTTTCTAGAATGTTCATAGGTACGCACGATAAAACCTTTGTAACATCTGCGGCTATTGAATAACAAATTGGTTCATTTTGAAAATTTTTACTAAATTTTGGCAATACTGTGATAAATTCAGAATTTGAATCTAACGTATCTATAAAAAAAATATTATTTTTATTGCAAATATTATACGATACATGATGTTCACTGTATTGAGGTAAAATTATATTATGACCATCTTCTAAAATATTTTTTAATAATAAATATTTTTTAAAATAATTATTATCATCATTTTTTTCTGATGAGATTGAACACAAAAAATCAAATTCATCTTTGTTATATATATTGTTTATGGATATATTATTTTCTTTAAATAAATCGTTAATTTTTTCTTGTGAATAGTTGTTTTGATATATTAGCTGTTTTATTTGTTTATTTTTGGTAATAGCATTTTCTATGTCATTTGGTTCTAACAAAGGAAGAAATTCATCGAGTGTTTTTGATGATAAAAATGAAATTTTATTTGCCTCGCTATATTTAGAGTTATAATCTTTTGCAATTTTTTCAATTATTGGATTATATACCCCAAATATAAAACTTAATAATGCTTGTTGATAAAAAGATTCAATTGACATAATATTTGATTATTAATTAATTAACAATACTATACCTATATATTTAATATGCAAAAACAAATATTATGAAACAAATGCTAGATTTAATTAAACAATATAACCCAAATGCAAATTTTGTTATGCTTGAAAAAGCGTTTGAAAAATGCAAAGAATGGCACGGAGAACAAAAACGAAAATCTGGTGAACCATATTGGACGCATCCATTTGCGGTTGCAAAAGAGATTATAAATATGCAACTTGATGATGCAACTATTATAACAGCATTATTGCACGATGTTTTGGAGGATACTCATGTAAAATTTGAAGATATTGAGCGAGAATTTTCTACCGAAATTGCAGAATTAGTTAATGGGGTAACAAAATTAGATAAACTAAATTTTCAGTTAGATAAGATAAAGCAAGCAGAAAATTTTAGAAAATTATTTTTAGCGTTAGCAAAAGATATTAGGGTTTTGATTATAAAATTATGCGACAGATTACATAATATGCAAACGATTGGACACAAAACTGGCAATTCCGTTAAAAGAATATCGGTGGAAACACTAGAAATTTATGCCCCTTTGGCAGAAAGAATTGGCATGAAAGATATAGCCAGAGAATTACAGGATTTAGCATTTGGCAGCATAAATGGTCGTGCAAGAAATTCTGTTGTTCGTAGATTAGATCAGATAAAATCAAAATCAGAAGATGGCAATTTGGTTAAAGATGTAGCAAATGAATTAACTAATTTATTATCACAAAACAATATTAAGTGCACGGTAACTGGACGCGAAAAAACACCATATTCTATTTGGAAAAAGCTTATAAAAAAAGGCACAACTTTTGAAAAATTAATCGATATTGTTGGTTTTAGAATAATTACAGAAAACCAACAAGATTGTTATGCGGCATTTGGTGTTGTTCATAGTAAATATAAGGCAATTCCCAATACATTTAGCGACTATATTAGTTTGCCAAAATCAAATGGATACAAATCTATTCATACGGTTGTAATCGGTCCATTTTTGCAGCGTATCGAAATTCAAATTCGCACAAAAGCTATGGATGTTGAATCGGAATATGGTCTTGCGGCACATTGGAGCTATAAACAAAGTGTATCAAAGCCGGCTGAAATAAAGCAAGGTATGGAGCTTTGGATAAAAATGATGCTAGATATTTTAAGCGGAACAAACAACGCACAAGAATTTTTAGAAACAACAAAATTAGAAATGTACACAGATCAAATTTTTGCATTTACGCCAGATGGAGATATTATTGATTTGCCAAACGGTGCAACAGTTTTGGATTTTGCATTTGCTGTTCATTCCGATGTTGGATACATATGTGATGGGGCAAAAATTAGCAATACACAGGTTGGAATAGATTATAAAATAAAGAATGGAGATCAGGTTAAAATTTTAACATCAAAAGCAGTTTGGCCTACAACTGAATGGCTTAAAATTGTCAAAACAGGAAGAGCTAAATATGAAATTAAAAAAGCAACACGAGAAGAGCAAATTGCAAATATTAGGGCAAAAGGAATGGAAATTTTAGCTAAATTGTTTACAAAGTATAATCATAAAATTGATGATAAAAGTATAGATAAATTAATAAATCATACAGGCTCTCACAATGCAAACTCTTTATACTCAGATATTGCAAACAATGTTATTGATATAGTGACTGTTGTAAAGCAGGTTTTTCCTGATTTTTTATATATTGGTAATGCTTTTTTAGGTATAAATAGTTTTGACGGTATAGATGAAAATAAAAATATTATTAATAAGATTATTTTAAAGGAGGAGCCATGGATTAAAAAATATAATATTAAAGGATTACCAGAATGTTTTTATCATCAATTATCATATTGTTGCAAACCAAATATCAACGATTATGTTATAGGTATTTCGGTTCCAAATGAGGCAATTTTTATACATAAAATAAATTGTGAAAATATTTTACATTGTTATTTGGGCAATAATACCATAATTGATAATCTTTATATTGAAAAATAATAATTAATTAGTTGACTTTTATCGTATCGTATAATTTATATAGAATATAGTATATTATCATAACAAAAAATGAAAGTTAAAAATTCTCTAAAAAGCTTAAAAAACAGAGATAAAAATTGCCAACTTGTTAAAAGAAAAGGCAGAATGTATATTATTAATAAAAAGAAACCTCGTTTTAAAGCTAGACAAGGTTAGTTTATTTTGCTATTAAGTATGTCTTATAATGCACTGCTTATAACAAAAGTTATCCATATATCATTTGTTGTGTTTTGGATGGCTGGAATGCTGTACTTACCAAGATTATTTGTTTATCATACACAAACTGATATTTTGTCGGATAGCTACAAAATGTTGCTTACAATGGAAAAAAAACTGTTGCGTATAATAATGATGCCAGCTATGACTGTTGTTTTTATAACAGGTTTTATCTTGTTTTTTTCATATGGAGGCTTTGCAGGACCAAAATTTTTGCATATCAAATTGTTGCTTGCATTTGTTATGGCAGGCTTTCATGGATTTTTTGCGAATTGTCATAGAAAATTTGCCAATAATTGCAACACAAAATCTAAAAAATTCTTTCTTATTATAAATGAAGTGCCTGCAATTTTATTGCTGATTATTGTGTTTGTGATTGTTATGAAAATATGAAAAAAATTAGCATAGTAACATGGAATGTAAATTCTATTAGGGCAAGAATGGATAATTTTATTGGGTGGCTAGAAGGTGTCAAACCTGATATTATTTTATTGCAAGAAACTAAATGCACAGATAAGGATTTCCCCGAAGAAATGCTAAGCTCAATGGGGTATAATTCGGTTTATCATGGGCAAAAAAGTTATAATGGAGTGGCTATTTTATCAAAATATAAAATAGAATTAGAAAGCAATAAATTGCTCGAAAACGATGAACAAGCCAGATATATCGAGGGGTTAATAACAATTGACGGCAAGGTTTTGCGTGTTGCAAGCGTTTATGTTCCGCAAGGCGGGAGCGATTTAGAGCCGGGTGAAAAATTAGAAGACAGCCAAAGATTTAAGTATAAATTAGAGTTTTTTGCGGAGTTAAACAAAAGAATGCAAGAAGTTTTAGCATTTGATGAATGCGTAGTTTTTGGCGGCGATTTAAATGTTGCCCACAACGATATCGATTTGCATAAACCAAAGGCTTTCAGAAATAAAGTTGGTTTTCATCCGTTAGAAAAGGAACAAATTCAGGGAATTATTGATCTTGGATATACCGATTTATTTCGTAAGTTTTATCCCGAAAAACAAGAATACACTTGGTGGGATTATCGCAGAGGAGGCTGGGATGGTAATCGTGGCTGGAGAATAGATTATATGATGGCAAATAAAAACATGCAAAATATAGCAACAGATTGCACAATTCATCGTGAAACTCGGGCAACAGAAAAGCCATCAGACCATGTTCCTGTTGAAATGATTATTGAGATTTAATAATGTTAATAAACAATTGACAACAAAAAATATGATTTGACAGTTAATTGAAAAGCTTCTTGATTTATAATTATAGAAAAAATATTTTTAAAAAAGTTTAATATGCAAAATACATTATTTACCAACGATAATTTGTTTGTTTTGCACGGATTGGATAGTGAATTAGTGGATCTAATTTATATAGATCCACCTTTTAATTCAAAGCGAATGTATTCGGCACCAGTGGGCAGTAAAGCGGCGGGTTCGTCGTTTAAAGATATGTGGGACTGGGAAGATGTGAATGAAGCTTATTTGGAAAAATTGATTGAAAAATATCCGTCAATGGTGAGATTTATACAGTCGATTCAAGAGATTCATAGCAAGGCAATGATGTCATATATAACTTATATGACGCAAAGAATTATAGAAATGCACAGAATTTTAAAGACCACAGGCAGTTTTTATTTGCATTGCGACCCAACGGCAAGCCATTATTTAAAGGTTATTTTAGATTTTATTTTTGGTAAAGAAAATTTTAAAAACGAAATTATTTGGGAGAGAATGGTTGGCGCAAAAGGCTCACAATTTAAAGCAAAAAAATTTGGTGCATCAAGCGATGTTATACTTTTTTATGCTAAATCTGATGATGCGTATTTTGATATTTATTCTGCAAAAGATGAAATGTCTGAATTGGATAGAATTAAAAAATTTCCGTTAGTAGACGAAGACGGCAGAAGATATTACGATGATTCTGCACATATTTGGTGCAATCCATCGATGGGCGATAGGCCTAATTTATGCTATGAATGGAAAGGTTTTAGAAACCCACATTTATCTGGCTGGAGATTAAGCAAAGAAAGACTTGAAGAAGAATACAAAATTGGAAACATTAGAATAAAAGGAAATGGTAAATTAGAACGAAGAAAATACGAAGAAAACTATCGTGGTGAAACGCTTAGCAACATTTGGACGGATATAAAAATTGCCAGAGGCAAAGAGGCAACGGGTTATCCAACGCAAAAACCGTTAGCATTATTACATAGAATTATCAAGGCTTCTTGTCCGCCAAACGGCATAGTTTTGGACGCATTTTGCGGATGTGCAACCACTTGTGTTGCTGCTCAACAACTTGGCAAACAATGGATTGGAATTGATATTGCCGAGCAATCTGCAAGTGTTTTGATTGATAGACTTAGCGATGACGCTGGAATGTTTGGCGATTTTGTAAATTTGACAACCATCCCGCAACGAACCGATATTCAAATTGAACCAATTACTAAAAATACAAAACAAACTCTTTTTGATGAACAAAAAGGCAATTGCAACGGTTGTGGAAAATATTTTGACATTTATAATTTTGAGGTTGACCATATAGTACCAAAGGCAAAAGGCGGGGGTGATTATTACGAAAATTATCAGCTTTTGTGTGGCAATTGCAACAAAACCAAGGGTGATAGACCGATGGAATATTTGAGAATTAAAATTAAAGCCCGAGAAGATATGATGGTAAATAAATTAACATTTGGCGAATGATTAGATTGGCTGTGTTATTATGTTGCATATTTACCACCGCAAATGCTATTATTGTAAATAATATTCAAATTGAGGGAATAGAAAGAATAGAAAAACACACAGTTTTAACATATCTAGATATAAAAAATGGTGAAGATGTGAATGATGATTTATTATCAAAAGGATTAAGTAGGCTTTATGCAACCAAGTTTTTTGCCGATGTTGCTATAACAATGAATGATAATACTGTTATTATTAAAATAAAAGAAAATCCAATTATTGCAGATGTTAAATTTAACGGAATAAAAACAAGCATAGCAAAGTCATTAAAAAGTGAAATGCATACAAAAGATAGAGGTATTTATTCAAAAGATAACATAAAATTTGATACAGAGTCGATTAAATCATTTTTTGTTAAAAGTGGCAGTTTAAATGTGACTGTTGTTCCAAGAGTTAAGGTTTTGGATAAAAATAGGGTTGAGATTATTTTTGATGTAGACGAAGGTAATCAGGCACAAGTTGACGATGTTTTGTTTGTAGGCAATAAAGAATTTAGCGATTTTTCATTGATTAAAAAATTAAGTTTACGGGGTGTTTTATTGTGGGATTTATTTTCGTATGGTAATGTTTATGATGAACAAAAAATTGAACATGACAAAGATTTAATAAAAAATTTATACTTAGACAATGGTTATGCTGATTTTAAGTTTAATAGCGTAATTGCTGAATACAATAAAGAAGTTTCACGCTTTGTGTTGTCTTATTTTATGTCAGAAGGTGAAGTTTATACTTTTGGTGAATCTAAAATTGATAGTCAAATTGAGGGTTTTTCATCGGATAAATTACCTTTGGATTTGATAGAAAGTATAAAAAATAAACAATATGATCATTCTAAAATTACTAAAACAATTCGTAATATATCAGATTTTTTAGCAAACCGTGGTTTTGTAAACGCACAAATAACTCCAATTATTACAAAAACGGATAGAATTGCTGATATTTCTTATATTATTAGACCATCAAATATTGCTTATATTAGTAAAATAGAAATTTCGGGCAATTATAAAACACATGATCATGTTATTAGGCGAGAAATGTTGTTAACTGAGGGTGATTTATATAGAACAGATTTAATTGCT
The DNA here is from genome assembly GCA_945876965.1 of Rickettsia typhi. Lineage (GTDB taxonomy): Bacteria > Pseudomonadota > Alphaproteobacteria > Rickettsiales > Deianiraeaceae > CAMCQG01. The sequence goes on along the minus strand of CAMCQG010000006.1, from coordinate 3,857 downwards.
CTTTCTAAACGGCGTATTTTAATGTTGGATTTTTTTGACGATGTGACGATCATCGAGAAACCGGTTGATAAAAATACTATAGAATTAGAAGTTTCAATAAAAGAAAGAACTCGTGCTGATGGTATAAATTTAAATGCTGGATACACAACTCTTGGTGGTATTATTTATGGTATCGGTCTTACGAAAAAGAATTTATTTGGCAGGGGGTATTCTGGTTCGATTCAATTTCAAAACTCAATTTTTTTGAGTCAATATTCTGCATCTGTTACCAATCCAAGATTGTTTAATTCAGATTTATCATTGACCCTAGAAGCAAGTTATACTACATTTGGTTCTGCACTTGCAAATTTACCTTTTAACAATACTACACGATCTATTGGTGCAAGAATTGGCTATCCAATTACAGAAAAATTATATCAATATTGGGGACTTCGACTTCAAGATGATTCGTTAGCTATTTCTGCAAATATTGGGTCAACATTGTATGCTCAAATGAGTAATTATGCAATATCAGATGTTGTTTCTCATACCTTGGTATACGATGATCGCGATCATCCACTGTTGCCAACTAGCGGATTTATTGCTAGAATGACAAATTCATTATCTGGTTTTACAGGTATTGGTGGTCAAAAATATATATCAAATGATTTTGCTTTTGCATTTTATACGCCAACGATTAGCAGTGATTTTATATTGCTATTAGCATTTCAAGGTGGTAATGTTCAGGGTTTGGGTGGCGATCAAGTGTTGTTTCAAAATAGATATTCTGTTGGTTATCAAAATTTTAGAGGATTTTATTATATGGGTCTTGGTCCTCGTGTACAAAGCACAGATTCTGATGGCAATGTGAGCTATTTTTATGGAGGGTTAAAGGGTAATACATATGCTGTTGGAACTGTTGAGCTTTCTATTCCTTTGCCAATCCCAAAAGAACATATGGTTCGTGGTTCATTTTTTTGTGATTTTGGAACATCGTTTGGTTACGATGGTCAGGCATATTATAAGGGGTCAACAAAAACAGAATCGGTTGTAGATACGGCAAGTCTTAGGTTGGCGATTGGTTTTGGTTTAACTTGGATTGGACCTATTGGACCTATTAAAATAGATTTTGCACAACCGCTATTACACGAATCATATGATCAGTTGCAGATGTTTAGAATTACATTCCAACCTGGACCATTTTAACATTTATTTGCCTGCAAACTGAAAAATAATATAACAATCAATTTACTTGACTATTTGATAGTTAAACAATATATTAAAAAATGATAAATTTAGATATTATATGAAAAAATTAATCTTAGGTTCCTCGTCAAAGCATAGATTGGAACTTTTTAAAACTATTGGTTTTGTGCCAGATAAAATTTTGGCAGCCGACATAGACGAGTCGTGGTATAAAAATGAGGCACCAAAAGATTTGGCTATTAGACTTGCAAAACAAAAGGCAGAATGTATTTTTGAAATGATAAAAAATGAACAAAATAATATTTTATTTGCCGCCGATAGTGTTGTAAGTGTTGGCAATAGAGTTGTTGATAAAGCTTTAACAGACGAAGATGTTAGAGATAGAATGCAAATGTTATCAGGAAAAAATCATCGTTGTTATTCTGCATTTTGTATAATCGATATTACTGATAGCGATATTTCAAAATGTAAAATAACTTCTAAATGTATTGAAACGCGAATAAAATTTAAAAAACTTAGCAATACAGATATAGAACAAATGATTGCAACAAAAAGCGGAATTGGTAAAGCTGGTGGTTATGGAATACAAGGTTTTGCAGAAAGTTTTGTAATTTCTATATCCGGATCTGTATCAAATATTATGGGATTTTCAACATATAATGTTAGAAATACTTTGTTGTCGCTAGGTTTGGCACCAAATTTTGATGGTGCCCGCGGGCGGACTTGAACCGCCACAGGGATAACCCCGACAGATTTTAAGTCTGTTGTGTCTACCGATTCCACCACGCGGGCATTATTTTTAAATAAATATATTCTTATTTATTGTCAAGGGATAATATTAATTATTTTTTTCATTAAGAAGTAACATTTCATTAAAAATACATGTTAAATCGGATTTATATCTCAATGCAAATTGATATTCTATGCTGTCAAAAACAACATATTCATTTTCTAGTCTATGGCGCAATAACGATTCTGTTCCGTTGGTATTTACAGCATAAATCGAAGGAATTAGTACGTTGTTATTAGGGAATTGCATAAATGTGGATTTACCATTATCAAAAATTCTTAATGGCAAAATTCTGTCCCCCGTTCCCGCAAAAGTATATTGAAAATTTATACCATCTAATTTTTGCAGAGTTCGTTCCTTTGATTTATTTTGATTTGGTTGTGGCAATGATGCATTTAAATTTGGTTTGCGCGCAACATGTAATTTTGGTGTATCTATGTCAATTTCTGGATACATAAATCTTACAATATATACAAGCTGATCATCAAAACTTTCATCTTCTAAGTTGCTCGATGATATCTCTGTTAGATATGTTCTTTTGTTTGTAATAATAGTAAAATTTGTTTTTACGCCGGGGTCCATTGCTTTGATGAAAATTCTTTTATTAAAAACTTTCATGCTCCACGGTAAAGGGTCACCAAACGAAACTAATTCTATGGATTCATCAGATTCTAATTCGATTATAGATTGATATCCTACAATAAATTTTAGCTGAAAAACCTCATTTGGACTATATATTAAAGTTTTTATACGACTATCAACAGCGACAGGCTGATTAATACTAGCAAAAGCATTAAAACTAAGCATCAATAATAATATTATGATTTTTTTCATATTTATGTAGATTTTTTATCATCATTATCAGCAAACATTTTATCTTCTCGCGAAGCATATGTTGTAATTTGAAACCCAAGCGGATTTAGACGTAAATCGTTTTGAGACAAATCTAAGCTTACAAAATTAAAACCAAGCACCAATGTATAATATTTTGAATCTTTTTTTGATAATTCCTGAGAAACAAGCTCTCTTGAAAATCTGATTTCAACCCTGTTTGGCGTTAAATAAGATATAGATCTAATTTTAACGGAAACAACAGCATCTCTAGCAAAAATTGAAACCTGACTTTTTGTCGTTCCAGAGCTTTGAATATATAAATCATATATATCTTTTGTTGAAAAAACTCTAACTAAATTAAGGTCATCATCAGCTGTAGATTGAGCAAATCCTTCTCTTGCATTTAAATACTTAACAATAAAATATTCCTTAATTGCTTCTTGTGCGGTATATTGTTCTTTGCTAACATTATCAACAACTGCCATCATATTGCTTTGTTTTTCAATTTCTATTAAATATGGATCAACAGATTTTTGTTCGTATAAATTTTTTAGCAAAATTAGTGATATTAAAATACCAACAGATGAAACGGTGGCAAATAAAAATAAAAAATTACGCTGAATAATTGCAGAAAAATATCTATCAGCATACCAGTTTTTAACTTTGTATTTATTCATACCGCCGTTAGATGTTGTCATAGATTTATTTCAAAAAAATAGTTCAACTTTAAACATTTAAAAACATGATTAATTATTTGCAACATTTAATTTTGCTATAATTATTTTAAATTAAAGTTATGCAGAATACACAAACAATAAATGATTGAATTTTTAAACGACAAAGATTTTAAAGTGATTTAATTTAATTTTATTTGACTTTTATAAAAGTTGTCTTAGAAATTTTTGTATTATTATTGTTTTTATTAAATATTTCTGTTGAATGTCTACCATAAATCAGTTGATTAGGCACCCGAGAGTTGCTCCAAAATATAAATCTAAAGCTCCGGCTTTGGGTGGTGCACCAATAAAAAGAGGGGTTTGTGTAAAAG